>JAGLYB010000158.1 GCA_023132545.1 Candidatus Bipolaricaulota bacterium | reverse complement strand
GTACGGCACCGGCGGCACCGGCCTCAGACTGCATCTCCGTGACTTGTAGCGGTTGACCGAACAGGTTTTTCATTCCGTGAGCCGCCCAAGTATCGGCGATTTCGCCCATGGCAGAACTTGGGGTGATCGGGTAAATGGCAGCGACATCGCTGAATGCATACGCGACGTGGGCAGCAGCCGTATTCCCGTCGATCGACTTCATGTGCTGCGCTTTTCCAGACATTCCTATTCCTCCTCGTGTGGCAGGAAAATCGTGATGTATTCCGTAATCTCGGCGGAATTGTAACGATCGGATCACAGTGGCACAACGGGATAACATCACTATTCTGAATAGGTTCCTGCGGCAGAGTTGGCGGTTTGCATGAAGCTCGCGGGAGCTGCCACGCGTTTCGCTGATTCAAGTTTGGCAAGACACACAAAATGTAATATACTAAGGCTTAACGATGGTGACGCAAAGCAAATCGCTATGGCGGAATCGAAACTTCTTGGTGGTGTGGGGCGGACAAAGCATCTCCATGTTCGGAACCAGGGTATCGTACATTGCCTGGATCTGGTGGGTGTTGGAGCAGACGGATTCTCCCGCGGCTGTGGCCGCGATTGGGATCGCAGCCGCACTTCCCAGCCTTCTCTTGGGCCCGGTTGCCGGCGCGATTGTCGATCGCTTTGATCGACGCAAGGTCTTGATTGGCATGAACTTGATTAATGCCATCATCTTCGGATCAGCAGCGTTCCTAATGTTTGCGGGTGTGCTTCAGGTCTGGCACGTTTATGCATTCACAGGACTGAGTGCAACGGCAATGGCCTTTCATCGACCGTCGCTTAAGTCTTCGATCCCAAATCTGGTCGACGAGGAGCAGTTGACGCATGCCAACTCGCTCTACCAGATATCGCGTGGCATCTGTGGGTTCGTCGGCTTGCTGCTGGGTGGGGTCCTCGTAGGCTTGATCGGTGTAGCCCCCACGCTGTGTCTTGATGCGGTGACGTTCTTGCTGGCCGGGATATCCTTATTGCTGGTGGCGTTCCCTTCTCCGAAAACGTCGCGTGTCGAAACCTGGCGGACGATTCTGCAGGACACAGCCAGTGGCTTTCGATTCCTATTGAGCCGTAAGAACCTGTTCTACTTGATTCTGCTGTTTGCGCTGATTAACTTCCTGCTTGCACCTATCGGCGTTTTGCTTCCTATCATGTCCAGAGAAGTGTTTGATGCCGGTCCCGAGGGATTGGGAATGCTGAATGCGGCCATATCAGCCGGCCTACTTCTGGGAGGATTCCTTGTCGCTGTCATGAAGCGCTTTCGTCGGCATGGAATGGGCATCATCCTGGGATTGTTCGCGATCGGCGTACAGCTTACGCTCTTCGGAGTGTCAACCAACTTCTATGTCTCGCTGGGAATCTTGGCTGTGCTGGGGATCTTCGTAGCCGTTGTCAACGTGTTCGAGTCTGTCATCTACCAAACCCGCGTTCCTAATGAACTGCAGGGTCGTGTCTTCGCCGCACAGTTTGCTGTATGCGACGGGCTTCAACCCGTATCCTTGGCTGCCATCGGTGCCTTGCTTGTCTTGGTGTCGGCTCCGACGGTACTCATCGGTAGCGGCATCGCCGTGGTGCTTGCCAGTCTAGGTGGTCTTGCTGTCAAGGGACTCAAAGAGCTCTAGCCTCAACACTCATTGCCGCTCAATCTATCGAAAGCACTCGCCTCAGGTTCTGTTGATGGGGACGGAATGCGTCGAGACGTGCGCGAATCGACGAAAGAGCGTCTCCTGGAGGCTCTTTCCCATGCTCGATGTCCTATCTAGCGATATCGATGGCTAATGTGTAGTTACGGA
>JAGLYB010000157.1 GCA_023132545.1 Candidatus Bipolaricaulota bacterium | reverse complement strand
CCGTGATCGTTCGATCGGGATCTCCGATGCGGAGGGTTCGATTGGATCCGCGCGTGCTACTCGTGTATGGAACGAAGGCTCCATCCATAAGGATCTCTTCAAGTTTGAGATCGATCTTGACGGTCTCGCCCCATGGCGTCCGCCCGGAGATGGTGATGAAGCGTTCGATGCCGTGGTATGGTGTAAGGAACCGAACTGTGATCTGCTCGGTAACAAGAAGCTGTCCAGAGGACTCGATGATGAGTTCGACGGCGAAATCTTCGATTCGAAGTGTTGCGGTTGCGACGCAGGTGAGTGTGACCAGAAGAAACAGAGTAACGCTGAAGATCGTTCGAATTCGCATCATCTGAATCGAACCCATGGGGACTTGCGTTCGGCCTCATCAGTCAGCGAGAAGAACTGACGTTCGTGAAAACCGAACAGCCCGGCAATGAAACTGCGAGGGAACACCTGAATGGACATGTTGAAGTCGCGCACAACGGCGTTGTAGTAATGCCGGGAGCGTTGAACGGCATCCTCGATTTGTTCGAGAGTTTGCTGGAGTTGCATGAAACTCTCGTTGGCTTGAAGTTGAGGATAGGCTTCGACAATAGCAAACAGCGACTTCATCGTGCCTTTCAATCGTTCCTCTGCTTCTGCTTGCTCACGAGGAGAGGTAGCATTGGCCGATCGAGCTCTGGCCGCTGTCACTTGTTCAAACACATCGGATTCGTGCGAGGCGTATCCTTGAACCGCGGCGACGAGATTCGGAATCAAATCCCAGCGACGCTTCAACTGAGTATCGATGTCTCGCCAAGATTCCTCGGCTCGCACTCGAAGGCGGACGAGGCGATTGTAGGCGAACACGCCCCACAGCAGAATGGCGGCGCATAGAAACCCCACAACGGCAATTGGGTTCATGACTTCCTCCTTGATCCCGCAAATCTTAATCACAAGCCCGAGATCTTCCAACATGCAAGCCGTGCCAAACGCGCGTGATTTCCTGCCCCCGAGGCAACCCAAGGCCCGTTGCAAAGCGAAAATGCACCGAGTATCCTCCCTTCGCTACGAATCACAAGAACGGCTTTTTTGGAGGGGCGGCATGCATAAGCGACTTTTTACACCCGGACCTACGCAAGTAAGGGCGGAGATCTTGAAGGAATTGGCGACTCCGCAGATTCATCATCGAGCGCCGGAGTTCTCGGATCTTTACGCGGACATCCAAACCAAGCTACAGACGGTACTTTCCACGAAGAACCCGGTGCTTCTATTCACGTCTTCTTCGACGGGAGCGATGGAATCGGCTGTAACCAATCTTGTCGCCAAACGGTGCTTGAACTTGGTCAACGGTGCTTTTTCCAAGCGTTGGCATGAGATTACGACTGGAAATGGCGTGCCGTGTGATGTCTTCGAGCTTCCTTGGAATGTTGCCGTGAAGCCGGAAATGGTGGACGAGCAGCTTTCGTCAGGGAAATACGATGCTGTGACCCTTGTGTACAATGAAACCTCCACCGGTTTGATGAATCCGCTGGAAGAAATTGCCAAAGTGGTCGCTCGGTATCCCGACGTGTTCTTGCTGGTGGATGCAGTGAGTGGTATGGCTGGCGTCCCCATCGAAACGGATACCTGGGGCATTGACTTTGTATTGGCCGGTGTTCAGAAGGCGTTCGCCTTGCCCGCAGGGCTGGCTGTTGCCGCTGTGAGCGAGCGTGCTCTCGAACGATCGAAGACCGTTCCGTCTCGATCCTACTACTTTAACCTTCCGTTGATGCACAAGTCTCATCTCAAGAACCAGACACCGTCTACACCCTCCATTCCTCACATGTACGCGCTCAATGCGCAGTTGAAAGACATGCTGTCCGAGGGCATGGAGCGGCGTTTTGCTCGCCACGCAAAGATGGCGGCCATCGTGCAGACTTGGGCCAAGAAGCACTTCGACATCTTCCCTGAAGAGGGATATTGGTCGCAGACCTTAACGACTGTCGTGAACACGAGAGAGATTGATGTGCCGGGCATGATTAAGACACTGGCTGACGAGTACAACCTGCGGATCGCCAATGGATATGGAGATATCAAGAACAAGACGTTCCGCATTGCCCACATGGGTGACACTCAGATCGACGAAATCGAAGGACTACTCAAGGCCATCGAGTCCGTACTCGGACTCTAGGAGGAATGAAATGGGATTCCGTGTGTTAGCGTCGGATCCGCTCGATCCGAAAGCTATTGCCGCAATGCGTGAAGCGGGAGTTGACGTGGACGAAAAGACCGATCTGACTCCTGAGCAATTGGAAGCCGAAATCGCCGCCTACCACGCCATCGTTATCCGTAGTGCCACCAAGGTGCGTGCAAACATCATCGATGCCGGCACCAACTTGAAGTTGGTCGTACGTGCCGGCGTGGGCCTGGACAACGTCGACGTGGAGTATGCGAAGAGCAAAGGTGTAACGGTGCGCAACACGCCGGCCGCCAGTTCTAACTCAGTGGCTGAGTTGGCGGTGGGACACATGTTCTCGTTGGCTCGACATATCGGTCGAGGAACCGTCTCCACCAAGGCCGGTGCGTGGGAGAAGAAACAGCTGAAGGGTGTCGAGATTGCCGGAAAGACACTGGGTATCATTGGCATCGGCCGCATTGGTCAGTCGCTTGCCCAGAAGGCATCTGCGTTGGGTATGAAGGTTCTTTGTTCGGACGCGTTCCTTACAGAAAGCCCGATTCCCGATCTTGCCCCCATGGTGGCTCAAGATGAGCTGCTGTCGCGTTCCGACTTCATTTCGCTGCACATTCCATTTGATCCCGAGGTCGGACCGTCCATCTCGACTGTTCAATTCGATGTCATGAAGGACGGCGTATATCTGGTGAACTGTGCCCGCGGCGGCGTCATTGACGAAACTGCGTTGGTGGCGGCCATGGAATCCGGCAAGGTGGCTGGTGCAGCCCTTGACGTGTTCGAGCAGGAGCCGCCGGCCAGCGACCATCCGCTATTCGCACAGAAAGCCATTTCATTAACCCCCCACATTGGAGCATCCACTGTGGAAGCACAAGCACGGGTCGGACGAGAAGCAGCAGACATCGTGATCGAATTTGCTCGTTCGAATTCCTAGGAGGACGCATTGGCTCAGATTATCCCATTTCGAGGCTACCGCTACGATCCTGCGATTGTCGGAGATATTTCGGACGTCGTTGCACCGCCGTATGACCGCGTGTATCCAGATGTTCAGCACGCGTGCTATCAGCGTAGCCCATACAGCATCGTGCGTATCATCAAGGGGCAGGTCGGGGAAAACGACTCGGAACACAACAACGTCTATACCCGGGCGGCCGAGTATCTCAACGAGTGGATCGGAAAGGAAATCCTGGTTCGCGACACGGTGCCTGCCTTCTATGCGTACCATCAAACCTATTCATTCGAAGGCGAGCAACTGACCCGCAAGGGAATCATCGTTCTGGGAAAGTTGGAGCCGGAGAAGGTCCATGCCCACGAGCAGACGCTCAAGGGACCGAAAGAAGACCGACTCAAACTGATGCGTGCTACCGAGGCCAATTTTGGTCACATCTTCATGCTCTATGATGATCCCACGCGAGCTGCTGAAATTGCGTTGAAGGCAATCGTGGAGAGCGAAGAGCCCCTCATTGAGGCCAAGGACGCGGATGACAACACACATCAGGTCTGGCTCATAACGGATGATGCCGTCATTGACGTGATTCAAGCGGCTCTGGATGATAAAGACCTCTACATCGCTGATGGGCATCATCGGTACGAAACAGCCGTCAATTACATGAACGAATGCCAGGAGCACTCGTGGCAGCCGGCTGCTCCCGAGTC
>JAGLYB010000156.1 GCA_023132545.1 Candidatus Bipolaricaulota bacterium | reverse complement strand
TGACAAGCCACAGGATTCCTCCTATAGTGGCCGCAACATGACCGAAGCAAGAAGTTGCCAACTCAGCATGAGTCGTTCGACGGGCTTCGGTTTCTTTTGGTATTGGAATACGCCTGACACTTCGTCTGCGTAGCGACTAGCTAGCAGGAACGGAGAAGTCGGGCAAGAAGACTGCGGAATTTCCGCGGTCTTTTTCTTTTGGCAAGGAGGTTGAATGACAGGAAGTGTATCGGGAATTAGGAACCCGCTCGTGGGCAGGACGTGGGGTCACAACCCAACGAGCGGGTACAGCAGACGATTTGCAAGCAAATCGCACACCATCCTTGCGGATGCAGCAAGGATACATGCTAAGGAGAAAAAGTGAAACGCCTAAATGTAGTAATACTCGTTGGACTCATCATTGGAATAGTGGCTCTGTCTGCCGGAGCGGCGCCGCTCAAGATCGGAATCAGTAAGATCGTCGAACACCCTGCCCTCGATGCAGTAGAGCAAGGAATCATCGATGCGCTCACTGCCGCCGGCTATGAACGCGACGTAGATGTCGAATACCTGCTGGCGAGCGCGCAGGGGGACTTCACTACCGCCATCGCTATCGCACAGAACTTCCAGGGGCAAAACGTTGACCTCGTGGTCGCCATCGCTACGCCCACGGCACAAGCCGCCGTCGAGGTGTTCCGAGGGACAAGCATACCCATCATTTATGCTGCCGTCACCGATCCAGTCAGCGCAGAACTCGTGCTCAGCGCGACCGATCCGTCCGGCAACGAAAACGTGACCGGCGTGTCCGACATGATTCCCGTAGCAGCCCACCTCCGTCTGCTGCAGGACCTCTCGCCCGACATCACCCGGGTTGGCATTGTCTACAACCCGGGTGAGGCGAACTCAGTAATTTTGACAAACATGGCCATCGCAGCTGCGGTCGATCTTGGAATCGAAATCATCACGGCAACAGCAGATTCGACGGCCAACGTCCCGCTGGCGGCTCAATCCCTGATAGGTCGCGTTGATGCGTTCTACGTGACAACCGACAACACGGCCGTATCGGCCATCGACGCTGTGCTGGCAGCATCCGAGGAAGCCGGCGTTCCGTTCCTGGTGGCCGACCCAACCAGCATCGCTCATGCGACATTGTCTGCAGGATTCAATTACTACGACCTCGGTTTGACTGTAGGCGATCTCGTCGTTCGGGTGTTGTCGGGAACCAAGCCAAACGAAATCCCGGTGACGTATGCAGCGAAGGCCGAGGTTCACTTGAATCTCGATTTGGCAGCTCGCATCGGGCTTGAGTTTCCCGTATCGATCATTGAACAGGCTGCTTCCATCTTGTATGGCGGCGTGATTTTCAACAAATAAGCGAAACAACCAGGAGGAAGAGAAGCGATGGTTATTCTGCTCGTTCACGCGGTTGAGCAAGGACTCGCCTATGGGATTGCTGCGCTAGGGGTCTTTCTTACATACCGAGTCCTTAAGTTCCCCGATCTCACCGTTGACGGAAGCTTCGTGACCGGGGCTGCCGTCGCTTCCTTGCTCCTCGTCCGAACCGGCATCGATCCCTTCAGCGTGATGCTGATTGCGTTTGCCGCTGGTGCTTGCGCCGGTCTTATTACTGGATTGCTCAACACAAAGCTGGGGATTACCAATCTTCTGGCCGGCGTGTTGACGATGATCATGCTCTACTCGATCAATCTGCGGATCATGGGGCGTCCAAATTTATCTCTCCTGCGCGCATCAACTGCAACACGCCTCGTATCCGCAGCTTGGTCGCCGCTGGGGAGCCTTGCCATCTTGGCGTTCATCGGGCTGCTAACGTTGGTGATCAAGTTCGGGCTCGACTACTTCCTGCGAACGGAAGTCGGTTTTGCATTACGTGCAACCGGAGACAGCGAGCAAATGATCACGGCCCAAGGGGTTAACGTGAATGCCATGAAACTGCTCGGGCTGGCTCTATCCAACGGATTGGTAGCCCTATCCGGCGCCCTGGTGGCTCAATACAGTGGATTCGCCGATGTAGGCATGGGCATTGGAACCATCGTCACCGGTTTGGCCGCTGTCATCATCGGAGGAGCGTTGATTCGGTCCAATCGCGTCGGGCTGATGACACTGTCCGTGTTGCTGGGCTCGATCATCTATCGCGTAGCCGTCAGTCTTGCTCTTCGTTACGGTTATGTGGTCGGATTCCAAGCCTCGGATTTGAAACTCATCACATCGCTGCTGGTGATCATCGCATTGGTGGTTCCTTATCTGAGAGAACGTCGCTTGAGAAGGGTGCAGTCATGCTAGCGCTAGAAAGCGTCTCCAAGATCTTTCACTCCGGGGC
>JAGLYB010000155.1 GCA_023132545.1 Candidatus Bipolaricaulota bacterium | reverse complement strand
GCAGATGGAGGGGCTGGAAATAGTCCCGGCAGCCAATGCCATCAAAACGCAGTCTTTCCAACGTTTTGTCTCGATCCGCACGATTGAAAGCATCGGCAAGTCTGACCACGAACACGAACCAGCTCATACGCACGTTTCCCACCACACTCGGCAGGATAAGTTCGTCCATGCCTGTCAGCTCTTCGAGATACCAAGTTGCCACTTGCGCCCGTGCAGCAACGATTTCTTCGATCCGCTCCATCTGTGATAGGCCAAGGGCCGCCGACATCTCGTCCATCCGGTAGTTGTAGCCAAGCCGCACGTGGCTAAGCCACCCGGCATCGCCGCGCCCTTGATTGGCCATACTGCGGCAGTGCTCGGCCAGTTCTTCGTCGTCAGTGACGATCATTCCACCCTCACCTGTAGTGATCTGCTTATTGGGGTAGAAGCCGAAGATAGCTGCGCGTCCGAACGAGCCGCACGGCTTGCCATCAAGACGAGAGCCCAAGGATTCAGCCGAATCCTCAATTAGGATTAGATCATGTTCTCGCGCGATTTGCTCCAGCCGATGCCAGTCTGCCGGATGACCGAATACGTCCACTGCAAGAATGGCCTTTGTCCGTGGGGTGAGGGCCGCTTTCACGGCCTCGGGGTCAATGCAAAGTGTCTGTGAATCGATATCGACAAATACGGGTGTCGCGCCCTCCATCAGAATGCAGTTGGTCGATGCAATGAAGCTGAATGGCGTGGTGATTACCTCATCACCGGCACCAATGCCAAGAGCACGAACAATGAGATGAAGCGCACTTGTGCCGCTATTGACGGCAACAGCGGTACGAGTACCAACATACGTAGATATCGCCTGCTCAAACGCAGAGGTTGCTGGCCCGAGCGCAAGTTGACCAGATTGAACGGTTTCAGCGACCCGACTTGCATCGTCAGACGAAATCCATGGTTTGGCCAGCGGTATTTTCATCGTGCCCCCTGTTGCGATTCGTTTCGTCGCACCATTGCGACTTGGTGGATGACAACCGCTCTTGCCTCCCCAATCTCCCAGGACCTATCTTTCACTACTACCCTGTTCTTTCCAGATGTGGCGCATGATCTCTTCTAGACCGACTCTCAGGGGAATCTGCGGAGACCAACCGAGGATATCTCGTGCCAGTTGGCTGCAAGATACGAAGGACCTCGGCGATATCGGCACGTCGAGCTGCTTGAGCTCTATCGGGACAGCCAGCCCCTTGATCTCGTCTGCGATATCGCGACATAGCTTGGCGAGCTTCATGATCTCAATCGGAGCCCCGGATGTGATGTTGTATACACTACTCCATGCCGTGTCTGGACCCTGCAAGACAGAGCAGACAGCGCGAGCACCATCACTTACATGAACTAAGTCGATCATCTGATGACCATCGCCGTAGACAGTCAACACAAGCCCCTTTGCCGCACGCGCAGCAAAACGATTTGCGACTCGTTCCCATTGAATACGTTCAGCCAGCCCATACAGGCTCCCCATCCTGAGGAGCGCGTATCGGATCCCAAGTTGAGGCAGTTGTCGAACGAGTTCTTCACAGGCAACTTTCGCATAGGCATAGGCCGATTGGGGACGCAGCGGCGTGTTCTCAGTCCATGGCGGGGGCTCTCCCTCATACACTGCATGGCTCGAAACGAATACGAACAGAGGGATTGAGAGCCGCTGAGCAGCTCGGATGGCAATCTGGGTCAACCGAAGGTTTTCAACAAACAGCGAAGACGAGGTCTCTTGTACAGGAGGCCGGACTGCAGCGAGATGCACAAGTGCGTCGGCCATGATGCTTGGGGAGAGGGCCTCGATTTCTCCCCAATCCACCAGACTGACACGATCCCATCCAGATCGGTCTTCCCATTGAGAGTCCATCTGTGCTCGGTCCCTAACCGGTACGACGATCTCAGCACAGGGATAGCTGCTCAGCAGCTCGCGGATCACCTCCTGCCCGAGGAAGCCCGATCCTCCGACAACCAATATTCGCTGCAAAGGCAGTGGATATGACAGAGACCCGGTCGTCTCAAAGGTGTGAACCCATGCCTTCGGAACGATTCGCTCACTCATCTGGCGTAAACCCACCCACTGGCGAGGTGTGCCCAAGATGTTTTCAACAGCTTCCGCGGACTCGTTCAGGCCGAAGTGGCGAACTGCCGCCTCTACCTCACGATACCCGAGAAGCGCACGAACTCCGGTGCTGCCTGAGAATCTAGGGTTTAGCTCGAAGAATTGAGTGTTCTCGCCCGCCCAAATTCCTTGAATATTCAGAGGGCCACGTATACCCAAGCTGCTGATAGCACGTTGAACTGGCTCTACGGCGCGCCAGATCTCGGGTTCTTCGATGACTTCAATTGCCATGACAACGCCGCTCTTCAGCGTGGCCAGCCACGACATGCGCCCAATCAATTCGCCGCTATCTGCAAAGAAGAGCTGTACGACCAGCTGGTCTTGGCTCTGGAGACTGCGCTCAGCAAGTACGCGCTCCCATGTTTCGTCCGTCCACGCCGACGGCCTGCCGAGCTGCTGCACAACGTACTCGTCAAGCCGGTTCATCGTGTTCTGCAACTTGACAGTATCCCAGTCCGAAGCTGTTGCCAGGATTTGCACTCCGACCGATCCAGAGCCCCATCTTGGCTTAATAATAGCGGGGTACTGTATGTCGCCCGGTTGTAGAACAACGTCGCTGGCCAACCACGTGGGGAAAAACGGCGCGTCTTGCGCCACCAGGTACTCATGAAGGGCGAATTTGTCCTGGCAGATGCGGATGCATT
>JAGLYB010000154.1 GCA_023132545.1 Candidatus Bipolaricaulota bacterium | reverse complement strand
GTGAAGAACGTACGGATATCGTCGATTCCATACCGCAGCATGGCCATACGCTCGATGCCGAGGCCGAATGCGAATCCGGTGTATTTCTCCGCGTCATAGCCTACATTCGTCAGCACGGCTGGATCGACCATGCCCGCTCCCATAATCTCCATCCAATTCGTAGCGCCGGGTGCCTTGATGTGCACCTGGACCGACGGCTCGGTGAACGGGAAGAAGTCGCCTGAGAACAGCATCTCATAGCCTTCGCCGAAGAACTCCTGAGTGAAGAGTTCCAGCACATATTTGAGATGAGCCAGCGAAAGGCCCTCTTCAATCCATAGCAATTCGATCTGATGGAACACGGGCGAGTGCGTTGCATCTTGTGTATCCCGACGATAGCACCGGCCTGGACAGATGATGCGTACCGGCGGCTCCGTCTGTTCCATCACGCGAATCTGCACTGGCGACGTATGGGGGCGGAGCAAATGGGTCTCCCCGATATAGAAGGTGTCCCAATCCGCTCGCGCCGGATGATCGGCAGGGATGTTCAATGCCTCGAAGTTGTAATACTCGGTTTCGATTTCCGGCCCGGTGGCTACATCGAACCCCATCTTCATGAAGATGGACTCGATCTCACGCTGCACGATCGTCAGCGGATGGAGGTATCCCAACGCGTGATGAACTCCGGGCAGTGAAAGGTCCACACTGTCCGAAACCAGTTGCTGCTGTCGGAGCGCAGCTTGGTTGGCCGTGTCACACTCTTCGAAATCTGCGGTAGCTCGCTCTTTGAGCTCGTTGATCAGACGTCCGGCTTCACTGCGGGACTCAGCGTCGATCTGTCCCATTTGCTTGAATAATTGGGGAATGCGGCCTTTTCGCCCCAAAAATTCGACTCGGAACGATTCAAGGGCTTCTTGATCGGATAGCTCGGGGAGCCGCCGTTCCAAATCGCGTTCGATCTGCTCGATCTGTTGTTGAAGTTCCGAAAGTCCAGTCATAGTCTGAGGATTATATCGGTCGTTTTTCGCGTTGACAAGGACCTTTGCCTGGTATAGCTTCGCTGAATCTGCGGTATAGCTTCGCTGAACCTGCGGTATAGTTTCGCTGAATCTGCGGTATAGCTTCGCTGAACCTGCGGTATAGCTTCGCTGAACCTGCGGTATAGCTTCGCTGTTCCTGCGGTATAGCTTCGCTGTTCCTGCGGTATGGCTCCGCTGTTCCTGCGGTATAGCTTCGCTGTTCCTGCGGAATAGCTTCGCTGAACCTTCAGTTTAGTCTTGCCTTGACATATAGTATGGGCTCGCTGAACCTTCGGTTTAGGCTCACAGCACGAGCGGTGCAATGTGCCCAAGGCGGCGTGAAACAAACCACGGGCGTCTTGGATCGTCCGAAAGGGGAACGACATGACCGACTATGCACTTCGACAACAACGTCTTCTGGAAACCGTGACCACCGACGCCTTCATTGCCGTCAATTTGGAAGGCTCGGATCCCGTTTCCCTTCGCTATTTGACCGGATTCACCGGAGAAGGCGCACTCATCCTTTCCCCCGCTCACGCCCTCCTGCTGACGGATTCCCGCTACACGGAACAAGCCAACCAAGAAACCGATGGTATTCAGATCGAAGAAGGACGGGCCTGGAACGTAAAGGGACTGTTCGAGGGTTTGACCAAGCGAAACCTCAACACCATTACGTTCTCCTCGGCGAGAGCCAGCGTGTATTGGTACGAAGAACTGGGCAAGTTGGGCACAGTGAAATTGAATCCCCAACGGGATCCGGTTGCCCAACTGAGACGCGTCAAATCTGACGAGGAGCTGAATCATCTACGGGCCGCCGCCAAGATAGCAGACGCCGCCCTGAGCGAGCTCGTTCCGTGGATCAAAGTGGGGATGAACGAAGCAGAAATCGCTCTCCAATTGGAGATGCTGATTCGCCAATCCGACGCCGAAGGGCTTGCCTTTGACATCAACGTTTCCACCGGTCCCAATACGGCGCTCAATCACTACAGTCCATTTCATCAGGCAGCTACTCTGAAGGCGGGCGACTTGCTGCTGTTCGATTTCGGGGCCAATGTCCATGGATACCGTTCGGACATTACGCGTACGTTTGTGGTTGGCGAAACTTCAGCCAAGGCCGAGAAGATCTACGATACCGTATTGAAGGCCAACCGCCTGTCTATCGAAGCAATTCGTGCGGGGATTACGGGGATCGAAGCCGATGCAGTTGCGCGAGATTTCATCAAGGAAGCCGGATTCGGCGAGAACTTCGGTCACGGCCTAGGCCATGGCATTGGTCTGGAAGTCCACGAAGTTCCCGGACTATCTCCGCTCAGCAAGGACACTCTCGAAGCGGGTATGGTGGTCACAGTCGAGCCCGGAATCTACTTCACTGGCTTCGGCGGCGTACGAATCGAAGACGACGTAGTTGTCACGGAAGCTGGATGCGAGATCATTACGGCATTCCCGAAAGAGGAGCTGATCTCTGTTGGCTAGCAAGCGGATTCACTGTGCCAGCATTCTCGCTGCGCTGGGGTTGTTGCTTCTTGGCCTGGCGGGATGTGAGCTGGTGCAACCGCGACCGACCGCCGATTTCTCGGTCTCGCCCGTCATTGTTTATGCGGGAGAAACGTTCGAGTTGGATGGATCTCTGTCCCTGGGCAGCACTTCAATCGTGTCCTACACGTGGGATCTCAGTGATGGCCAATCTCTAGTGGGGCAGCAGGCCAATGCATCCTTTCCATTTGCGGGAATCTATTCCATAACGCTGACAATTGAGGATGCCAACGGTCATCTGGATCACGACACCCAACAGGTGGTCGTGTATGCACGTACGGGAACCGTGATCTTGGACGAAGATTTCTCGGACGGTGAGTTGGCGTTGGCACGCTGGGTATTGGATCCAACTTGGGCATCTGCAAGCGACGCGCAGATTGATTTCATACGAGGTGCCCCCGGAAACGCCCTCTATATCCATAGCGCAGCCAGCCGATGGCATCGACGCTACCACGCGATCGAACTCCCCCCACTGCGTATCGGTCAGAAAGCCGTCTTCTCTTGTCGCATCATGACGCTTCGAAATCAGGTTCTCCATACGTTCCTGTTTGCGCCAGGCAGGGCAGATCTGGGCTCCTTGGTCGGGGCACTCCCCTATTACCTATTCACCAATGAGCGAGATGGATCGTACGTCCAAGTTCCGACTCTTCTGGGAACCGATGTTGGTCATCCGATCAGCTATGAGCCCGACGTCTACCGCTGGCATACCTACACATTCGAGTTCGGTCAGGATTCGTTCGAGTTGCTAATCGACGACGTATCTTGGATGGAAGGTCCTTTGGATGCCGCATTCTCGGATACCTCGACCTGGATTATCGTCATTGGAGAGGAAAGCCTGACTGAAACGTGCAACGCGTATTTCGATGACATTCGGGTAACCATCGAGGAATAGGCCCCACGTTGCTGCTGGGGACACCTTTAGTTGCAGGGCAGTCCAGGAATCAAGAAGATGAAGGCATCATGATTCTCGGCATTCTCGTTCTATTACTGGTCTGGCTCGCGCTGACACGAACGTTGGCCTTCCCATTCGCGATGGCCGGATTTCTCAGTTCTGTGATCGTGGCCGTCTTCTGGCGTGCGATTATGCCTGAGGCCCCGTCGTCCATGTACAAACTGTTCAAGCACCCTATCCGATTCTTTCAATTCGTTCTTACGCTGGCTAAGCGCTTCGTTATCTCCACGCTGCATACCACGTGGTTGATTCTTAAAGGCGGGGAAGAAGGTCGCTTGATGGCCCTTCCCATTCGCGTCCAAGATCCACTGGCACGATTCATTCTGCTGAACTCGATTACGCTGACACCGTCCACGATCTCATTGCTCGTCGAGGAGGATCTGCTCTACATTCACTGGCTGCAAGCATCCGGCGGGCACGGCGATTGGCGAGAGATCAAAGAATCCCTCGAGGCTCGCCTACACAGACTGTTCGAGGAGGGTCACAGTGACCGTCCTTGAGACGCTCGTCCTCTGCTCACTGGTGCCCGTTCTTGTACTGCTATGGCGTGGCCCCACAGCGTGGGATCGTCTTCTTGCCTACAACACCGCCTCCAATCGAATTGTCATTGTCATCTGCCTTGTCGCGGTAGGAACCCATGAAACGATGGTACTGGATGTCGCCATCGGGTATGCCGCCTTGAGCTTCCTGGGAGTGGTTATCATTTCCCGATTCCTGGAACGAGGAGGCGGACACCGATGACGATCGCAGCTTATGTGATCATGGGAGTTGGCGTTGGTTTCGTGCTTATTGGATCGCTGGGCATGCTGCGCTTTCGCGACATCTACTCACGATTACAAGCTAGCGGTGTTTCAGACAATGCTGGACTTGGGCTGATCCTCATCGGGCTCATTCTGCATTCCGGTTGGGACCGTCACGATGTCACGTTAGTGTTGCTTCTCCTCCTTATGCTGATCACCAATCCCATCGTGACGCACAGCGTGGCTCGCAGTGCCTTTGTGCAGCGGCACAGAGAAGAGGACGAGCAATGATTGCACGTTGGATTCTCTTGGCACTTCTCCCGATTGTCGCCGGCATTTCATTAGCCCAGTCCCGGCGACTGTCCGCGATTATTGGGATGGGATTGTTCAGTTTCGTGTTGGCAGCCGTCTACTTGCTGATGCATGCTCCCGACGTGGCTATCACCGAGGCCACCATCGGCGCAGCCTTGGTGACTGCCATCTATGTGCTGGCCATCCGTAGAACAGGGAGGTTAACTGTCGTTGCCGACGAAGTCCCGCGCCTAATCGCACGCGAAGGCGATCACATCACTGGGCTCGAATACGAGATTCTGGACGGATTCGCGCGCGAGACCGGTTTGGATCTATCAATTCAATTCGTCCCATTGCGACGCGTGCCCTGGTTGATCGCTCATCGCGAAGCCGACATCGGAGCCGGCGGAATCATCCCTCTTGAAGAAGCAGAAGGGGCCTTGCTGCCCACACCTAGGCATCTAAAAACAGGTGTTTACACGTTTCCCGCAAGATCGAAGCCACGCGAAGTTCCCGCTACGGTGCCCGACTACGAAGGCTACTTCTCCGAATTACTGACCCATGGTCGCAGCGGTACGCTATCGACGGTAGTTACCTCTCTCGACTTGGCACGTGTCTTGGCCCTCGGCCGCGCCGGAGCTCTGCTTCAGGGACTCGATCGGATCGACGGCGAGTATGGGTACGCCTTCCTGATCGCGAAAAGGAGGGCGAAACTCCGGCGGGACTATGCCGATTACCTGGCCCGCTTGAGCACCTCCGGCCAATTGGATGACATGATCAAGAGGCATTTTTCATGACCAAGGATCGGGTTCAAACCATCCTCGCTGTGGGAATCATCGTCGCTTTTGCTGCTCTGGTGGGGATCACGTACGCGAACAGCCATCCCCACCCAGCTGATTCACAGCAGTATCTCGCCCGTGCACTTGAAGAGACGGGGGCATCCAATCGAGTCGCCGGCATCTACCTGAACTACCGCTTGTTCGATACACTGCTGGAGGTACTTGTTTTTTCGGTAGCCGTCTTAGGAGTACGTCACTACCTGCAGCAATCCAAAGGCATGAGCCTTCCCACCTTGTCTGAATCGGAAGTAGTTCAAACCGCTGTGAGCTTTCTGACGCCACTGGCTTTGCTCCTTTGTTCATTCTTTGCAATCTTCGGACACATCTCACCCGGCGGCGGGTTCGCCGGCGGTGTGATCGCCGCCAGCGGCTTGCTGTACGTAGCCATCGCCCATGGCATGAAGGCCATCGAAACGCGATTGAACCCCTGGAGATTGGCGTTGGCAGAGAAGGCGATCCTGCTAAGCTTGCTGATCTTCCTTCTCGTGCCGGTTGCTGTGGGAAGAATCCCACTCAGCGATCTGCTCCCCAAGGGTACGCCGGGACAGTTGCTCAGCGGGGGCTCGATTCTCATCTACAACATTCTCATCGCCATGAAGGTCTTCATCGGTGCATGGCTCGTGATTGCCGCATTCGCACAGCATCGAGGTGAACTCTAGTGGCTGCAATGGTAGCGTTCATTCTGTTTAGCATAGGAATCCTGGCGCTGGTCCTCCGCCGCGATCTGGTCATCAAGCTGCTGGCGCTAGGCATGATCAATGCCGCGTCAATCCTGTTCCTTATTTCGATCGGCGATCGTCCGGGAGCCAGGCCTCCCATTCAGATTCCCGGCGAAATGGGAATTCTGGCAGATCCGTTGCCGCAGGCCCTCGTCCTTTCCGCTATCGTCGTGAACTTCGCAATTCTGGCACTGGCTTTGGTGTTCGTCATGATCTTGGTGGAACGGTACCACACAACGGATTCCATCCGAATCGAGCAGGAGATGGCCCGTGAAAGCGAAGAGGAGGAGACATTATGCCTTTGATTCTGCTGCCTCTACTCCGCTTTGTGTTTGCCATCCTTTCGATTTCGTTTGTTCGAGCGCGAAAGCCGTTCACGATTCTCTCGCACCTAGTCGATGCCGTATTCCTGAGTCAACTTATCCTGACGCTGGTTCGCGGGACTCCAGAGCTGATTACGGTGGGAGGCGCGCCGGTTGGCATCGGAATTTCCATGATCGGCGATCAGGCCGGCTTAAC
>JAGLYB010000153.1 GCA_023132545.1 Candidatus Bipolaricaulota bacterium | reverse complement strand
AGCGTTCGCCAGAAACGATAGAAGTCGGGATCCTGGTTGTAGGCCTCGGCATAGATCTCGAGTGCCTGAGCGTCACCTTCTCCACGTACGATTTCGGCCCCCTTGTTTGCATCTGCAAGGATGATCTCGACTTCCTTGTCCGCGCTGGACGTGATCTGGCGCGCTTTCTCCTCACCTTCTGCGCGCAGTTGCGCGGCAATCCGTAGGCGTTCTGAACGCATGCGCTCGAAGACGGCTTGCTCGATTTCGCTCGGAAGATCGGCTCGAATGATACGTACATCGATGAGGATGATTCCGAAGTTGGCAAGTTTCGCGCGACTGAGTTCGGTGACCTCTTGCAGATACTCGGAACGTTTCTCGGAAACGATCTCGTCGAGCGTATGCGAAGCCAGAATGTTTCGCAGATCCGAGAAGACGATTTCGTCAATTCGCCCTTGTGCACTATTCAAGCGTCCGCCTGTGGATTCAATGAATTGCTGAGGGTCGCCAACACGCCAAATAGCGTAGTTATCGATGGATAGACGCTTCTGATCAGCTGTGTAGACGTCCAGTGGCTGGATGTCGTAGTTGAGCACTCGGTCTTCCAGATGGGTAACCGACTGGATGAACGGAATCTTGAAGTACAGGCCTGGCTCTTCAACGATGCGTACGATTTCCCCGAATCGTAGAACAGCCGCTTTCTGCGTTTCATCAACAGTGAACGTGAACAAGTTGTAACCAATCATCGCAATGACGACGACAACAAGGAAGGCAATGAGAGTTTTCATTAACGATCACCTCCAGATGCGTCAAGGTTGAGGAGCTTCAGCAATCCGTCGGCTTGTTCAGAAACGATGACCTTGTCCATGGAGGGCAAGATTTGCTCCATCGTCTCAATGTAGAGACGAATGCGTGTGACGTCCTCTCCCAGTTCATACTTGCCGAGCACCTCGATAAAGCGTGCGACATCGCCTTCGGCTCCCAAGGTTCTGGTTTGTTTGTAAGCTTCGGCTTGATTAGCAATCTGCTGAGCCTGCCCTCGTGCGCGGGGCACAAGGTCCAAGGCATAGCGAGACGCCTCGTTGATCAGCTTTTCCTTATCCTGGAGCGCGCTATTGACGTCATCAAATGCGGCAACGACCTCTCTCGGCGGTTTGACGGTCTGAAGCTGAACGTTGTCGATCGCTATTCCGGTTTGATAGGAGTCGAGAAGTCCTTGGAGCGCTACCATCGTGTCGATTCCGATGGTGTCACGAAGCTCGGTCAAGGTTTCGTCCAGCGTTCGTGTGGCCACTTGCTCGCGCAGCGTGGCTTCTGCCGCTTGTTTGACGATCTCCGCAGGATTGATGAGGTTGAACGCAAGCAAGGTTGCGTCCTTCACTCGATATTGAACGGCGATCTCAACATGCGTGATGTTACCGTCCCCCGTTAGCATCAGAGCCTCGGTTTCCACAGTCTGGTACCGAGCATTCGGTGCGGGCGAAACCGTTCGGAATCCGATTTCGACCTTGCGAACCTCAAGAATGTTTATGGTAACGACACTCTCAAACGGTGCAGGTAGGTGATAGTGCAAGCCCGGATTGACAGTTCGCACATATTCCCCGAACCGCTTCACAAGCCCTTCCTCAGACGGGCCAATGGTATAGATGCCAGTGGCCAGATAAATGCCGACGATTACGATGATGGCGATCCATCCGACAGCGCTCGGCAGGCCGCGCAGGTTCACTTGTGGCCGGCCTTCCTCTCGCTGTGCGTCGGGGTCAAGTAGTCGATCAATGAATTTCGACATAGCTCCCCTCCTTTGTATTCGTTCCTCAAGGGCATGGGTATGATTCAATACTCCTAGCTCCTAAGCAACGCATTATACGCTAGAGAACCGATTTATCCCGACGGGGGTAAGTTGCCGGTTGTTTGACGTAGACCGGCTGAGTAGGCTGAGGGGATTTCTGCGTCAGGAGGATTCATGAACCCGTTCACAAACACAACTTCTCAACCGCCGGGTACCCGCAGGGGCAAGCATGTCGATCATTTGCATAAGGTGGTCGTCCCCGATCCCTATCGGTGGCTCGAAGACGTCGATTCACCGGACATCAAAACATGGATTCGTGCGCAGAACGAGCACACGCAATCTATGCTCACGAGTGTTTCCTTCGGAAAGAAGTTGCGCGAACGGGTGGAGGCGCTCTCATCCTACGAAATCGTAGGGATGCCGAAGGGTGCCGGTAACCGGCTCTTCTTTACACTGCAAATGCCTGAAGCAAAGCAGCCATCGCTGGTTTGGACCGAGCACGGCGACGATGAAATTCATTGCCTATTGGATCCGGAAACCTTGGCTACGGATGCGACTGTGTCTGTTATGGTGTTCGATCCGAGTCCCAGCGGACGCTACTTGGCGTACGGATTGTCTGAAGCCGGTTCGGATTGGCAGAAGTGGTACGTCATGGATGTGGATACAGGGCAGCGCCTTGACGACGAGCTGGATTGGATTCGGTTTACCATTGCCAGTTGGCGTGAGGATGAATCGGGATTCTTCTACTCGGGCTCAGAACCGCCTCCAGCTGAAGAGGTGTACAAAGCGCCGGTGACCAAGTGCAGCATTCGCTTTCATCGTCTGGGAGATGCCCAGGCAAACGACGCCATCATCTATGATCGCCAAGACGAACCGGAATGGATATCATACGGACGGGTTGCGTCCGACGATCGCTATCTCGTGATCACCACACGAAGAGGAACTTATAGCCAGAATCGCGTTTGTGTGCTGGATTTGGAGAACCCTGGGGACGATCCGATAGAATTAGTCCCGGAATTCGAATCCTCCTTCATCTATCTAGGCGCGTGCGGTGATCGATTCTTCTTCTGGACGAACTCCGAAGCACCGTTCGGTCGCATTGTGGGCATCGATCTTAATGAGCCTGAGCGAGTCAATTGGCAGGAGGTCGTTGCTGAATCAGACGGCGTGATCACTTGGGCCGCATACATTAGCGGATTCTTTGTGGTGACTGCGTTGTTTGACGCCGAATCACGGGTACTCGTCTATGATTTGGACGGTGCAGTCGATCACGAAATCGAGCTTCCCGGACGGGGCACTGTCCCCTTTGTGGACGGGCGTGTGGAAGGTTCCATTGCCTATCTCTGGTACAACGACGCGTCTCATCCGGCCTTCATCCTTAGACATGATCTATGCTCTAGGCAAACGATCCCATTTCGGGAGCAAGCGCTTCCCTACGACCCGGCGCTCTTTGTCACCGAACAGTATGTCTATGAAAGTGCGGATGGAACAAAGGTGCCCATCTTCGTGTCCCGCAAGAAATCCACCGTGGTCGGACCGAACACCCCGACCTGCCTGTACGGCTACGGAGGATTCAACATTCCCGTATCCCCGGGATTTCGCCTTGATCACCTGGCGTGGATGGACATGGGCGGGCAACTGGCAGTGGCCTGCATCCGAGGTGGCGGCGAATATGGGCATGAATGGCATCAAGCCGGAGCTTGCGAGAATCGGCGCAATGTATTCACTGACTTCATCGCGGCTGCCGAATGGCTGATCGATACGAAGAGAACATCCACGCCCAAGCTAGTTATCCATGGCCGCAGCAACGGCGGACTTCTAGTGGGCGCGTGCATGACGAAGCGACCCGATCTGTATGGTGCTTGCCTTCCCGCAGTCGGGGTGCTTGACATGCTGCGCTTTCACAAGTTCACAGTGGGTGCATTCTGGGTGTCGGATTACGGATCTCCAGACGATCCAGCGATGTTTCCCATCCTGATGAGCTACTCGCCGCTGCATAATGTTGAGAAGGGGACGGCCTATCCTCCGACATTGGTGACGACGGCGGATCACGACGATCGCGTGTTCCCAGCCCACAGCTTTAAATTCGCAGCCACCCTGCAACATGAGCAAGTTGGCGACAACCCTATCCTGCTACGAGTCGAAAAACGTGCAGGTCATGGCATGGGCAAGCCCAAGGGTAAGCTGTTGGACGAGATCGCCGATAATTGGATCTTTGCGTTTGCGGCCTTGGAGTCAGAGCCCAAGTTTAATTAGGCGCTGCCAACAGTAAGTTGGAACGAGGGGTGAAGTCAATCGATTGCCGCTTCTAGCCGTACCCTCCTCTTCACCTTGTTTCGGCAGAAAGAAGAGAGGTCACAGCATGACAGCCACAGAGAAGCTGCTTTGTTCACGTTTCAGGGCGAATGGAAAGCCCCCTAGATCGCAACTTGGAGGGGACCATTGTGCACCAAGCACTCAGGCGATGAATTCCAATCACAGTATGGGAAGTTGCATAAGGCCGTCAAGAGACAAAGGGCGTGTTCTATACCGAGGCAATCAATGCCGTTTCTTTGGTTTCCTGACTTCTGTGAGTATTTCCGGTCGCTCATAGATCGTCTTGCCATCATCGTTGCATAGGATCAAGACTTGATACTTGTTCATAATTCCCCTGCGATGCCTACGATAATTGCCGCAGTGAAACCCAACACTAAGATAATGAGAATACCAGTTTCACTCATAATACGTTCTCCTTCAGCGCAATTAGCAGAGTAGCGTCAAGAAAAACCAGCAACACAACTCGCCCCCTTGCAACACTTGCTGTCTTTAGTTGCAAAATAGAAGGCCCATTCCCGCTCATCTCCGTCCTGAGCGAGCGCAAGCGATCTCCTCTGCATGGCGAAGAGACAATGCGTCCGCGGTAAGTGCTTTCTCTCCTCTGATTTGTTCTCTAGAGATCAGTCCATGCGCAGAATCTGCTTGGTCTTCTCTACCTGATCAACAGTGAAGATGAGCTTGTTCTTCTCCACGCCCGCATAGATGGACAGAACGTTGATGTGATCTTCCTTGAGACGTCCCAGTATTGTGGAGATTTCACCCGGGTGATGAGGCAGGTCCATCACGAGGGCCTCGCGCTCTTCGAAATCGATCTCCATCCCCTTGAGTATCTTTCGAGCGATGCCGGGGTTGTCCGTGACCAAGCTGATGACGCCCTCTTCGAGTACCGTCAAACCGGCGATGCCTTCGATGTTAATGTGCTCCTTCTTCAGTTCGGCTGCGATCTCAACTAACGCACCGGGGCAGTTGCCCATCAGAAACGAGAACTCTTTCATGTGTCCACCTCCGCAGCATGCTAGCATGGATGGCACATGAAGTTGAAGTGCGCGAGTTGGCCTGGAAGAAGCGATCACTGATTGAGTCGTCAGAGTTCAACGATCAGATCCAGTGAACTCGCGGAGTTTGTGAACAAACGCTTGGAAACATCAACTCGCGAAATTACCATTGCCACATCCGCGGTCATGCCCTACGCTTGATGTGGCAGCCAGTGCCAATGAAAGGAATGCTCCTATTGCTCCCTGACTACACGATTCGAGAAAGCGCACGAGCCAAGCATATTCGGTTCAAAGTGACTGTGGCCGACGGATTGGTCGTCGTGATCCCGAAGGGATTTAGTCGAAAACAGATTCCCGAACTACTGAAAGCGAAGCAACGCTGGCTGATGCGTGCTCTCAACGAGATCGAGAAACATCACGCGGCCATGCCTGCTTCCGATCAGCGACCGACGACGATCGAGCTCCCTGCAATCAACCAAACTTGGCAGCTTGATTGGGTCGAGACAACTGAAACACGGATTACGATCTCGGAAATGGGCGAATCCGGGCTTCGAATTACAGGGCCAATCCAAGATGTGGCGGCTTGGCAGTCAGCGCTAAGGCAATGGCTCATCGAGTGCGGCCGAGAAACCCTGATCCCGTGGACGCAAGACTTGTCGCAAGAACTGGGCATACCCATCCAACGAGTGACCGTGCGCTGTCAGAAGACGCGCTGGGGAAGCTATTCCTCCAAAGGAACGGTCAGTCTTAACGCACAACTGCTATTGCTTCCGCGACGGCTGGTCCGATATGTCTTGATCCACGAACTCTGTCACGCAACACATCCGAACCATTCGCCCCGTTTCTGGCACTTGGTGCAACAATGGGAGCCTGCCGCTGATCGGCTTCGATCCGAACTCAAGCCCGCGTGGAGGCTCGTTCCCAGTTGGATCCAATCCATTCGGTGAACTGGGGCCTGAGATCTAACCGTCAAGAATCGAAGCACGCAGGAACCGGTGCTAGGTCTCGCGAACGAAGTGGAAGTTCAGCTTCACATTCTCGTTGGCCTCGATGATGCAGACCTCCAGATGATCCCCATCCGTTAGTTCGTATGTGAGCCATCCTCCGGTGACCTCAGATTCCTCTGGGTCTTGAATGGCAGCGAACACAACACGATTGGGCTGGAGGTCAGTCAAGATGAAAGCCTGGAATCGTTCCTTCTCTTCCCACGCCACCAGTGTTGGGTGGAAGTGTTTGACGTGCATCTCGGCACCCATTTCAGTCACCTTGATGACCAGGAACTCGTAGAATGAGACTTCATCATCGGAAATCCATCGGAACATCCCCATTAGCGTATGCGCGTCCACCGTTGACCAGATCTCTTCGCATCGCCGCAGTGGCGTATCCTCAATCCAGGCACCACTTATCCAGTTCAGTTGTTCAAGAGAATCCGCCGGAATCGGCGTTGTTGGCAAAGAAGTCATATAGTTCCTCCCAGAATCGGAATGGGGCATTGTACCGCGGAAACGGCAACCCGCAAACTGAAGCGGGTTGCTTGGAGAATCCGGCTCGGAGACTGATTCTCTGGGGCCGGCTAGTAATCGCGCGAGTTGGTTGGGACAATCGAAGGATTCTCCGAATTTCGCATTCATGTGCTAGCTCCCGTTTGCCCCGCAATCCAACACTGGTCATCATAGCTGTGTTGGCTGGTTGGCAAGGTAGATTCATAACAGAGTTTCGGAGTACTCCGAAACTCCAAGCAACTTGCACTTGGCGCGAGTTGCCAGGGGTTAAGCCGACGACGGCTAATGAAAAGGAGGCGCCCCAATGAACTGGAAACTGTTATTGCTTGGCCTGGCACTGGCCGGAGCTGCCGTGCTGGGGTGGATGTGGTTGGCTCCCTCGGAGAGCGAACCGCTTGAACTCACGATCCTGCACACGAACGATATTCACTCGCACTACGACTCATTCGAACCATGGGGCGAACCGATACAAGGGGGAGTCGCCCGATTGGTCACGGCGATTGACGCTGTGCGAGACGAGTCCGACAACGTGCTGTTGGTGGATGCCGGGGATCAATTCCAAGGAACCCTCTATTTCACCGTAGGCGGTGCACGTGTTGTGGCCGACGTCATGAACGAAATTGGCTACGACGCGATGTGCATCGGCAATCACGAATTCGATTCCGGCCCGGCCGAACTGGCCCGTTTCATCGATTTGGCTGAATTCCCCGTCCTGTCGGCCAACATCGATGCCCTAGCCGACTCCGATCTTTCCGATGAAATTCTGCCGTTTGAGCTATTCTTCTTCGATGGCGAGCCCGTTGCCGTTATCGGGTTGACCACCGAGCATACAGCCATCACTTCCAGTCCAGGACCTGATATACGGTTTCTCGACGTGATTCTGATCGCGCAGCAAATGACTGAAGCGTTGGAGGAAGGTGGCATCAACAAGATTATTGCCCTCACGCATTTGGGCTACGAACAGGATTTGGAACTGGCGGCATCTGTTCACGGCCTCGACGTCATTGTCGGCGGGCATTCTCATACACAGCTTGACGAGTATCCGACAGTTACGTCCTCGATCTCAGGCGAACCCGTTCTCATCGTGACGGCCTATGAATGGGGCAAGCAACTCGGACGCTTGGATGTGACGTTCACTGCTGAGGGTTTGGTTGGCGCGTTCGATGGCGAGCTGATTGGCATTGATGAGTCTCTCCCTGAAGACGAAGACATGCTTGAGTTGCT
>JAGLYB010000152.1 GCA_023132545.1 Candidatus Bipolaricaulota bacterium | reverse complement strand
CCGTCTCCATCAAGATCAGGCACTGCAGCGAGTCCTCCTAGAGACGTTTCCTTGTAGCGGCTGCGCATGTCGAGGCCGGTCTGATGCATGACTTCAAGCGTCGCATCAAAGCCGACGCGATCGCGACCTCCTGAGATCATGGCCAAGTTGGCGGCGTTCAGTGCCGAAGCAGCACCCACTGCGTTCCGTTCGATACAGGGGATTTGAACGAGTCCGGCAACGGGATCGCAGGTCAACCCGAGGAAGTGCTCAAGTGCTGTCTCCGCTGCACGGTTGATTTGATCGAAGACAGAACCTCCCAGCAAATAGCAGACAGCCGCCGCTGCCATCGCGCTTGCTACCCCGATTTCTCCCTGGCAGCCAACAAGCGCCCCGGCAATCGACGCTTTGGCGATGGCGAGTTCTCCGATCACGCTGGCAACGAGTAGCGCTTCGCAAATGCGCTTGTCAGAGATATGCATCGATTCCTGCATTACGCGAAGACAAGCTGGAAGAACGCCGGCTGACCCACATGTGGGGGCGGTGACGACGGCCCCGCCCGCCGCGTTCTCCTCGGCAACTGCGATGGCATAGATCGACGCCCGTGTGCTTTCGGGTGAGATGACATCGGGTGTGCCGTGCTGTTGCTCAAATCGCTTAAGCATGTCAGCTGCACGCCGTTCGATACCAAGAGAACCTGGGAGGCATCCCTTACCAACAAGTCCGCGCTCCACCGCATTCGACATCAGTGTCCAAACTGTGCGCAGATGATCGAATACAGCATCGCGAGAGTGGCTGTGGGCAGAAGATTCCATGTCGAGGGCATACTCGATGAGGGACTCCCCTCGCTGCTGGCACGCTTGCACGATGTCACGTGCGGACGCTGTATGTGGGACCGTCGCTTCCCCCACACGATTGAGATCCGAGCTTCCCACAACAATGCCTCCGCCTATCGAGCAGTAGGCAGCCGACAGCAATACCTGTTCATCCCAATCGTGGAGTGTGAAGCGAAGCGTGTTTGGATGCGGTTCCGGCGGTGTTTGTTTGTCAAAGATGATGTCTCTCTCAGGCTGAAAAGCCAGACCGCCGGATGGCAACAGGAGGACGCCCGTTGTTGCAGCTTCTTCGTACAACACCGACATGGGCCGCTCTTCTAGGTCCTGGGGCCCGTAGCCGCAAAGTCCCGCGACAATTGCGTGGTCCGTGAGATGGCCCTTCCCCGTGTGGGCGAGGCTTCCATAAAGCGTAACCGTGATTCTCTCTCCGGGATGGGATTCGGTCCGCGACTCCAAACGGTTCCGGAAAAGCCGCCCAGCACGCATCGGTCCCAGTGTGTGAGACGAACTCGGGCCGACAGCTGGTTTCAGGGTGTCGAACAAGCTTGGTAGTGTCATCGGCATCGGATTCACAAGATCACTATCCACCACGTTCTCCTGCGGGTCAACTGCGCCTCCTTGCTGTCCTTACCCACAACCCTGCCGTTCCAAGAATCAGGGCCCTTCACGCATTGCCGCGGAGTGAGCCGCATCTACAACATTCGTTGGAGAAGGATCGCCTGAGCGGCGGTCCTTTTGTCTTAGGTGATTCACCTCTTTCCTCTGATGTCCAGTACCTTTCTGGCTCCTACGATGATGGCGGAATCAACGAGTGAAGCGCATCGAAGGAGGTGCTGTGATGGAATCTTGGAAGTGGATCGTGATCGCCGCAGCGCTGGTCAGCATGGCCTCGGGTGGCTCTATCATTCAGCCGAGGTTTGTCCTTTCCAGCATCGATAATCTTGCATTCGCCATGCTGACTGTTATACTTGTTCTATAACAGAGAGGTAGGTGAGCGATGCTCGTATCCATTGATGAGAGAAGTCGGCAACCGATCTACCTTCAGATTGTCCGTCAAGTCAAGGAGCAAATCTTGGTTGGCGAACTGAGTGTGGGAGACGAGTTGCCATCGGTTCGCGAACTGGGACAGTCGCTGGGAATCAGCCTGCATACGGCACGCAGTGCCTATCAGGTCCTTTCCGAAGTCGGCCTCCTTCGCGTGCGACTGGGGAAAAAAGCGCGTGTCGCTATCCCGGATTGTGAGCACAGTCGCGATTCCCTGAGCGATAGCTTCGCGCTTCGCATGCGCGAACTGA
>JAGLYB010000151.1 GCA_023132545.1 Candidatus Bipolaricaulota bacterium | reverse complement strand
CGAAGATAGCCAGGTTGGTTCCCTGGATCATCGAGCGCTGGGAGACGGCACCTGCGGGAACGCGCGCGACCTTCATGACCACGCCTGCACCCTCAGCACCCTTGTTGTTGTAGTAATAGCCAGCCGAGGTATCGATGAACATGGCCAGTTTGTTCGGGAAGTGGTTGCTCATGTACTCGTTGGTGATGAAAGAGTAGGGAGCGATGGCTTCCACGAATTCTCCGGCCGCAAGTCCGGCGGCGTTGTTGATTTCCGCGCTCGTCCAGTCCTCGCTGAGGATGGATCCGCCGGCCTGGTCGAGGAAGTTCAAGAACAACTCGGGGTTCACCGGTCGGAATCCGGTTCCGTAGAAGTCCGGATAGCCGTCGCCGTCTTCGTCCGCAGTCGTCAGTGCGGCGGACATGGTGAGGTACTCTTCCCAAGTCGCCGGCGGCACGGAAACGAGGTCTTCACGATAGTAGAGAACCATGATCGATTTGTTGAACGGGACCGTCGTCAGAATACCGCCGTAGGTATTGCTGGGAACGAGTCCGTCGATGATGTCGTCAATCTCGGCCTGGGTCATGAAGTTGCCGATGGGATAGAGAATCTCGGCAATCGGTGTGACCCAGTTTTCGTAAACCTGGGCGATCGTCGGCAGTCCGCCCGCTACGACGGCAGCGCCGATCTTGGCCTCAAGGTCCCCATAGCCGCCCTGATAGGTAACGTTGACGGTGATGTCGGGGAACTCGGCATGGAACGCATCTACGAGAACCGTCAGATTTTCCTGATGTCGCGTGCTCATAGCATGCCAGAAGTCGATCTCCACGGCAAAACCGGCCAACCCAAACAACATGACGCCAACCAGCGTCAGCATTGCGATCTTTCGAAGCATTTTCCCTCCTTGAAGATGTTGATTTGTCGTTGTCTTGTGTCCCTGTTCCAAATTCTGTCCAACCACCTCCTTGTTGCCGATTTCACTTGATGCCTGTCCTTGCGAAGCTCTTGATGAATTGCTTCTGCGTGAAGAAATAGAGAATGAGAATGGGAAGAACGGCAAGAACGGACGCAGCCATCAGTAGCTCGTATTGAGTACCGACTTCTGAACTGAAGCTCTTCAGGCCGACGGGTACCGTTCGCATCAATTCGGAATTCGTCATGACAAGCACCCACAAGTAGGCGTTCCAGCCGCCGATGAATTTCAGGATAGCTATCGTAACGATGGCCGGCTTTGCCAGCGGGACCATAATTCGAAATAGGAAACGGAGTCGCGCGCACCCGTCCATACGCGCAGAATCCCATAGCTCGTCTGGTAGTGAACGGAAGAACTGCCGCAATAGAAAGATAGCGAACACCGACGCCAGCCAGGGAATGATCAGCGCCCAATAGGTATCGAGCCATCCGATACGGGTAATGGTGACGAAATTGGGGATCAACAACATCTGTCCGGGAATCATCAATGTACCCAGCAGAAGCATAAACAGGAAGTTCTTGCCTAGGAATGTCATCTTGGCAAATGCATAGGCCGCGAAAATAGTGAAGATGACTTCTCCGATCGTCGTCATCGCGGACATGAAGAAACTGTTGAAGAAATAGCGCGAGAACGGTGCTGTATTCCAGGCCAACGGGTAATTGGACCACTTCCACTCCGTCGGAATCCACTGCGGAGGCATCCTAAGAACTGCCGCCTCCGATTTGAGAGAGGTTGTCAGCATCCATAGGAAGGGCAGCAACATGATGGCTGCACCAGCGAACAGCAGGATGTACAAAATTATCCGGGTTGTTAATTTTCGATAGGAGTAATACCTCGACGATCGGATTCTTGCCAACGGTCCTCCTTGCCAATTCGTAGACGTTTAGTATACACCCGCCCCGTGCCCATGTACAAAGACTTGTTTGTAGCCTCATGTGTAGATTGTTGTCTGTATGCTGTGCAGCGTTTTGGTGCGCGAGAGGGGTTGGTTGTGCTGAAGGGCGGATGAAGAGGGAGTTCGCGACGGATTCGACCTGCCTTCGAGTCACGAAGGAACTTGGTATCGCCGTTTCCTTCTTTACTTGCAATGCTTATGTTCTGTAATCCAGGATTGAGTATTCCCCTGGTTGTTGGGCGCGATTTCGGCTAAATTGAACGAATCATGAATCGCTTAGATAATCAGAAAGAACTCGAAGCGCTCGATTCCTTTGGAATGCTTCAAACACTTGACATGTTCCCGTCTCAATGTCAGGACGCGATTCGACTCGGCAGCGAGTTCCAATGGAAGCCAGCTATCGACGTCGATCGAATCGTTGTGTGTGGAATGGGTGGATCGGCGATGGCCGGTGAAATCGTCTGCCGCTTTTCACGCCCACCAAGCGAGGTGATTCGCGGGTATCGTCTGCCAAGCGATGTCGATGATCGCACGCTTCTCATTGCCGTCAGCTATTCCGGGAATACGGTGGAAACGCTTTCTTGTCTCGAACAAGGGATTAACTGTGGCACTCTGGTTCTTATCATCTCGAGCGGCGGCCGGATAGGGGAGATCGGCAAGGAGAAGGGAATCCCTTGGCTCAAGATTCCTTCAGGATATCAGCCGCGGGCGGCGACAGGGTATCTGGCTCTTCCTCTTCTCGTTATTCTTTCCCAGCTTGGTCTTCTCACCGAAACCGGATCCTGGGAGAGTCTTGTCCAAGAACTCGATCGAATCGAGGGGCGTTGCACTTCCAGTGTGCCAACTGCGGAGAACCCGGCCAAACGACTCGCCCAGACCTTGAATGGCCGTATCCCATTGATCTATGGAACTGTCGGGAACACCGGGCTTGTCGCCATGCGTTGGAAAACTCAAATCAACGAAAATGCAAAGCAACCGGCATTTTGGAATGCCTTCCCCGAGTTGAACCACAACGAGATTGTGGCTTTGGCGAGGGCCGATCTTCTATCAAACCAACACATTCTCCTTCTTGAGAACGATTACGATCTTTCGGAAAACCGCTTTCGTAGAGAGGTCATGGAGCCGTTGTTCGAGAAAAACGGCGTCTCATTTACGAAGGTGTCGGCTGAAGGCGGCGGCGTGCTTGCGCAGATCTTCTCCCAAATCTACTTCGGGGATTA
>JAGLYB010000150.1 GCA_023132545.1 Candidatus Bipolaricaulota bacterium | reverse complement strand
GGAAAGGAGCCTACGGAATTGAAGGATCTCATCATTGTTGAATCGCCAACCAAGGCGCGCACCATTGGACAGTACCTGGGGAAGAACTATCAAGTGCTTTCGTCACAGGGACACGTTCGCGATCTTCCCAAGAATGATTTGGGCGTGAATATTGAAAAGGGGTTTGAGCCCAAGTTTGAAACCAGGCGAACGAAGAACCTCACCCAACTTCGGGAAGCGGCCGAAAGCGCGCAGCACATTTACCTCGCAACTGACCATGATCGGGAAGGCGAGGCCATAGCCTATGACCTGTATGCGATTCTCAAGCGAGTCGTCAAGAACGATGATGCCTTCTCCAGGCTTGTTTTCAACGAAATCACCAAACCAGCCATTCTTGAAGCGCTGAGTCAGGCGTCAGAAATCGACCTTCCCAAGGTGGAGGCGCAACGGACGCGCCGCATTCTTGACCGCTTGGTGGGATACCTGCTCAGTCCGCTGCTCTCCAGGATACTGGCCGGGAATCGATTCGCGGGATTGTCTGCCGGCCGCGTTCAATCCGTGGCTCTCCGATTTCTGTGCGACCGTGAGGGGCAGATCAGTCGGTTCACTCCGGAGGAATATTGGGAGATCGACGCCCATCTCCGAAACGGCGAGCCGTTTGTCGCATCCGTGACAAAGAAAAGCGGCGAGAAGTTCCAGCTCAAGAACGAGAGCGACGCCCAAGAGGCTGAAAACCAGATCCGAGCTGCCAATATCTTTGTGGCAGAGATTGAGGAGAAGGAACGGCGGCGACAGCCGTCGCCTCCCTTCATTACCAGTACGCTACAACAGTCGGCGTCGTCACAATTGGGATTCTCACCCAAGCGAACGATGCGTATTGCCCAAGAGCTCTATGAGGGAATTTCGCTTCGCGACGGAACGACCGGTTTGATCACCTACATGCGAACGGACTCGGTACGGATTTCAGCTGATGCTGTCGAAGCTGCTCGGAAGCTCATCCTAAATGACTATGGCAAGGCCTATCTTGAGCCTAAAGCGCGATTGTTCAAGAACAAGCGTGGATCTCAGGATGCCCATGAAGCGATCCGCCCGACTGGCGTAGATCGTTCACCGGACGTGGTTTCGGATTTCCTCAGCCTTGATCAGCAGAAGCTGTATGGGTTGATCTATCGCCGCTTCCTGGCCACACAGATGATGCCGGCTGTGTACAAGCAGCGAAAGATCATCGTATCCGCTAAGCCCTATACGTTGGAGGCGGCTGGAAGTACGATCAAGTTCGACGGATTCCTCAAGATGATGCCAGAAGCCCGTGGTAAGGAGAACGTCATCCCGGAAAACGTAAAGGCGGGCGGCGAGCTGGCCATCGACGGCATGGATACGCGGCAGAAGTTCACTGAACCACCACGTCGCTATTCCGAAGCAGGGCTGATCAATCTGTTGGAAAAAGAGGGCATCGGGCGCCCGAGTACCTATGCTTCGATCATCTCAGTTATCCAGGAGCGGGGCTACGCCGTTCGTGATGGCGGCAGCCTTCGACCGACTCTGCTTGGACAGATGGTGGTCGATTTTCTGCAGCGATTCTTCGCAGAGACGATCGATCCTCAATTCACGGCTCATATGGAGGAAGACCTCGACCAGATTGAGGACGGCGACATGTCGC
>JAGLYB010000015.1 GCA_023132545.1 Candidatus Bipolaricaulota bacterium | reverse complement strand
CTCCAGCAGCCGAGGTTTCGATGCACCAGGCGCATGGACCTTCCCCATATACCTCTCCAAAACCATGACTTCTTGTTCGTAGTCCTTACGTCTCCTGTAGATCTTGGCTGCCTCCTCGTAGTACCAAGGAGCAACACCCATTCCACTCCGACTAGATTCAGCCTCCGTCGCCGCTATGAGCCGCTTGAGAAGATCAAGTGCTTCATCGTATCGACTCTCACGCTTTAGAGACTTGACAGTCTCCACGTAACTGGTGAAATGGCGTCCGCCTACATATCCGGCACGTCCGGAGGATCGTGCCCTCTGTGGCCTCTCGTCATTGGTTCCATCGGAGCTTTCATTCGCCCTCCAAACCAGATAACCGACCACGATCAAGGCAACAGCAATTATGAACCACATCCCACTTCCTCCAATTCAGGGGTCTGCCCCGCCAAGTCCCATTCAACCCATTCTCTTCGACTACGGCAATTACAGCAAAACAACTGAAGATTTCCCCTGCTTTCTCCACGCACTCCACTCACCTAGTCCCCCTATCCCGGACTCTGCTAGAATGAGAGTCCACATGAAACTACATAATAGCAGCTTGCGATTATCCGCAAGCGATCTTGCTAATCATCTAGGCTGTCGACATCTTACATTCCTTGACCTATGCGTGGTGCGAAAGGATTTGACCGCTCCCAGTTACAGGGATCCAGCGCTGGAGGCGCTTCAAGAGCGCGGGTTTCAGCATGAGAAGGCGTACATCGAGCATCTTCGTTCTCACGGGCTATCGATTGTTGAGTTGCCAGAGCTGGGAGATCTGCAGGCACAGTACGAGGCCACATGTGCTGCAATGAGGGATGGCCCTGATGTCATCGTTCAAGCTGCGCTGCTCAGCCACGGCTGGATGGGACGGGCCGACATTCTTCAGCGAGTAGCCTCGCCCTCTGATCTAGGCGCCTACTCGTACGAGGTCGCGGATACGAAATTGGCGAGAGAGACAAAGGGCCGGACTATTCTTCAGCTCTGTCTCTACTCCGACATTCTCCGTGAGCTTCAAGGCACGCTGCCCGAAGCGATGCACGTCGTCCCACCTGGGGTTGACTTCATACCAGAGACGCATCGTGTAGACGACTACATGGCCTACTACAGGCTGGTTCGGAGCCGTCTGCTGGAGACTGTTGGTGCGGGAGCTTGGTCTGGAAGTGAGACTTATCCCGATCCATGTGAGCAATGTGATATCTGCCGGTGGTGGCATGTGTGCGATACGAGACGGCACGACGACGACCACCTCAGCCTGGTTGCCAATATCAGCAAGCGACAGATCGTTGAACTGCAGGAACTGGAAATCGACACGCTGGAATCCTTGGCAACTGTTCAGCTTCCCCTTGTGCCAACTCCAGCACACGGCGCTCCCGAGACCTACGAGCGTGTACACCATCAAGCCCGTGTACAGCTGGAAGGTCGCACGAAGGGTCAGCCGATCCACGAACTCCTGCCGCTGGAGGATGATTTCGGGCTGTTCCGTCTGCCCGAGCCAACGAGCGAGGACATCTTCTTCGACTTTGAAGGAGCCCGATTCGTTGGCGATGAGGGCTTGGAATACTTGTTTGGTTTCGTGTCTCTAGATAATGGCAGTGAACCTCAGTACGAATCGCTTTGGGGGCTTACTGTCGCAGAGGAGAAGCTGGCTTTCGAGCAGTTCATCGACGATGTCATGGCGCGGTGGGAGACAGATCAGGGCTTCCACATCTATCACTATGCCCCCTACGAGCCATCCGCCATCAAGCGGTTAATGGGGCGGCATGCAACGCGCGAGGAGGAAGTCGATCGACTGCTGCGTGGCGAGCGATTCGTCGATCTCTATGCCGTTGTACGCCAATCACTTCGCGCCAGTGTCGAGAAGTACTCGATCAAAGACCTGGAGCCGTTCTTCGGATATGAACGAGACGTGGATCTGCGCGCAGCCACACGCAACATACAAGCGCTCGAATATGTACTGGAATTTGATACACCGGAGTCCATTCCCAAGAACGTTCTCGATGCGGTCGAGGGCTACAATCGCGATGATTGCTTATCCACCCTCAAGCTTCGCGACTGGCTAGAGGGGCTCCGCGCCGAGGTGGTCAAGGCAGGGCACACGATCCCGCGCCCTGAGCATAGTGACGGCATGCCCAGCGAAGCGCTGGATGAAGAGCTGACACGGGCACGTGAACTGGCCGAGCAATTGACGCGCGACATACCGGCAGACCGACATGAGCGCACGAGCGAGCAGCAAGCGCAGTGGATTCTGGCGCAGCTCCTGGAATGGCACCGGCGTGAGGATAAGGCGCTTTGGTGGGAGTACTACCGTCTCATCGATCTGTCTGATGAGGAACTGCGCGATGAACGAGTGGCCATCGCTGGCCTCCAGTTCGTTGAGCGGATGGGCATGATCAAGCGAAGCTTCGTGGACCGTTATCGGTTCCCTGCGCAAGAAACGGAGGTCCGTGTGGGAGACAAGCCCAAGCGCCTAGAAGAAGAGGTCAAGGGCTTCGGAGAGGTGGTGGCCATCGATGCGGCCGCTAGGACGATTGACATCAAGAAGGGACCAAAGATTGAGAATCAACATGCCGCGACCATCTTCGTGCACGACGTTGTCAAGACCTATGTTCTCCGAGACGCCCTTCTACGCATCGGCGAATGGGTAGCTGAGAATGGGATCGATGCAGATGGACCGTATCGCGCAGGGCGGGATCTGCTCATCGGCAATCCACCAAGGCTGGCGACTAGCCCGATTGCTGAAATAATCGATGGCTCTCCCACCGAACTGGACGCAGCGCGGAAACTTGTCCTCGATCTGGATGGAGGATTGCTCCCGATCCAAGGTCCTCCTGGATCAGGAAAGACGTTCACTGGGGGACGGATGATATGTGAAGCCATGAAGGCTGGACTGAAGGTCGGCATTACCGCTGTGAGTCACAAAGTCATCCGAAATCTACTCAATTCCGCTGTCGAGGCTGCCGAAGAAGCTGGGCTTGATCTTCGATGTGTTCAAAAGGTCAGCAAGATAAGCGCTGAGCCTCCAGCCTCGATTGTCGAGACCAAGGACAACGGCAAGGTCTTCAGCATGCTCGAAAGCCGCGAAGCGCAGGTTGCTGCCGGAACAGCGTGGCTTTGGACTCGGGAGGAGGCAGAAGGTGCCATCGACATACTGTTTGTCGATGAAGCAGGTCAGATCTCACTGGCCAATACTGTCGCTGTCTCGCAAGCTGCGAAGTCAGTCGTACTGCTCGGTGATCCGCAGCAGTTGGAGCAGCCCAAACGTGGCAGTCATCCAGATGGCACCGACGTTAGTGCTCTGGAACACTTGCTAGGAGAGCACCAAACCATGCCGCCGGATCGCGGGCTGTTCTTGGCCACCACATGGCGGCTTCATCCGTCGATCTGCGAGTTTACGTCAGAGCTGTTTTACGAAGGCCGGCTGCATTCCCGTGATGGACTTGATGTGCAAAGCATTCTTGGGAAATCAGACTACACAGACTCCGGACTTTTCTTCGTCCCAGTTGAACACGAAGGAAACTGCAACGAATCCCCAGAAGAAGCGGAAGTCGTTGCCAGTCTTGTCAGAGAACTGACAGCCAAAGGAATGAAGTGGATCAATCAGAAGGAAGAGGTTGCGCCTTTGACCCTCGACGATGTGCTGGTTGTCGCACCCTACAATGCGCATGTGGCGAGCATTCTCGAGCGGCTACCTGATGGCGCACGAGTGGGAACCGTAGATCGATTCCAAGGGCAAGAAGCACCAGTCGTCATCTACTCGATGGGGTCATCGTCGCCAGAAGATGCCCCACGCGGGATGGAGTTCCTCTATAGTCTAAGCCGTTTCAATGTCGCAACATCAAGGGCCCGTTGCATCTGTATCTTGGTGGCTAATCCCAAGCTGTTTGAGCCTGAATGTCGAACTCCACAGCAAATGAAGCTCGCCAACGCCTTCTGTCGCTACCTGGAGATGTCATCGTCCGTAGACAGCTAGCTATCTACAGAAACAAGATGGAACTGAGATGTAGCAGGCTGAATCTCTTGATCGTCCTTGACCAGCACTTCACACTTCCCCCCAAAGCTGCCATCTCGTGTCGTGAGCAAGACGACTGTCGATCATGCAACAAACGCCTTCAGATGTTGCCAGGTTCCTTACTCCAACAAGATGAGGCCAGTATCGAGTACTGTCATCGCAGGGCCTGCTGTACTATTCGACATGAGATACGATTTGCGCTCAACTGATGTGGGTAGCGCAGCGCTGAAAACGAAATGGGAGGGAACGTGGCCACAAGAGGAATTCAGCTGCTGAAAACGCTTGGTGTTGTGCACGAGATTCTCACCTATCGCTTCGTGAAGGGCGCGCGGGCTGCTGCCGATGCGCTGGGCCTGCCGCATGAGACTGTCGTCAAGAGCTTGATCTTTCGTGCCAATGATGGCAGCTTCTTGTTTGCCCTGCTTGGCGGTGATGCCAATGTCAGCCTCCGAAACCTGGGGCGTGCTTCAGGCCACAAACATGTGGAAGCGGCGGCACCTCGTGATGCGGAACGGGTGACGGGCTATCAAGTCGGCGGCATCAGCCCGTTGGGGTCCCGAAACGCCTTGCCTGTTTTCTTGGATGAGTCCACGGCTCGGCATTCGCACCTCATCATTAACGCAGGCGGACGAGGAACCCTCGTCCGCCTGGCAACATCCGATTTGATCCGAATCACGGGCGCAACCGTGGCAGACATTCGAGCCGCCTAGTTTGTCCAGTGCCGGAATTGTGTTGGCACTTCAGACTTCCTGTAAACAGATTGGTGAGATCGGACACTCCCAACCATAGAAGGTGCGAACCCCAAGGAACACTGCGTGTTCCCAGGGTTCGTTGGAGAAACGGCAAGCTGTTTCTCCAGTGGATGAGCCAACAGACTTTGGTCTTATGGTTTGGGGCCAATCATGACACACCGCTCGCTGTTGCGAACCAACGGGTGTAGTGGGGCTTCCTTCAAGAGCTTCATGTTCTTCATGGTGAAGAGCTGTTGTATTTTGGCAGAATATTCCAATCCTGGAATTGGTTGACACTCCAAGTCTCTCTGCTTCCTGTAAACAGAACTATGAAACGCGACAGCCTAGTCCGATGCGTTGGTCAGTTCTTCCAGTTCGTCAATCATCTCTCGGATGACGTCGAAGCCGCCTTGCCAGAAGGCCTCGGTGCGAATGTCGAAGCCCGCTTCGTCGAGGATTGCGATCGGTGCCACGGATCCACCGTAGGACAAGATCTTCAGGTACTTGGGCACAAAGGTGTCTCCGGTACGTTCATACTCTCGATAGAGCGATAGCACCAACAGCAATCCGAACGCATAGGCATAGCAGTAGAACGGCACATGATAGTTATGCGGGATGCTCGTCCATTCCCAACGGAAATCATCGGACAACTCGATGGAATCACCGAATTGATCCTTCAAGTTCTCCAGGTAAGTGTCTGACAACTGTTCCACAGTCGCTCCGCCGCTTTCGATCATCTGATGGGCTTCTCGTTCGAACAATACGAAATAGGACTGTCGCAAAATAGAGGCGTAGGAATCGTCGACGAATTTGGCCAGCAAGGATCTGCGAGCGGCTGGATCCTTCTCTTCGGACAACCAGCGCTTGAGAAGAAGGATCTCGATAAAGTTGGACGCCGTTTCCGCCAGAGGCAGCGATGAACGGAACGTCAGTGGCGAATGTTCGGCAGCCAACATGGAATGGATGGCATGTCCGAGTTCATGGCCCAGTGTGGAGACATCATCCATGCGGTTGTTGTAGTTGACGAGAACCCAAGGTGTCTTATCGGGAACGACGCCATAGCAGAAGGCTCCCGTGTCCTTACCTTTGCGAACCTCGGAGTCTACGTGATTCTCGGCAACGACGCGTTCTGCTAGTTCAGCCATCTTGGGAGAGAACGCATGCATGGTCTCCAGGACTTGGTTCACACCCTCAGCGAACGGGACGGTCTTTGCCACATCGCCAATCGGAGCATAGACGTCATAGCGGCGCAGTGCCTCCAACCCCAACCAGTCTGCCTTGAGTCCGAAGTAACGGTGGTATAGTGCTGCGTTCTTCTTAACTGAGACCAGCAGCGCATCGACGACGTCATCGGGTAGATCGTTGATCAGGTTTCGAGCCGAGATAGCTGACGACATTCCACGAACAGTCACATTCTCGGTGTTCCAGTCCCCCACCACGTAGGAGTAGAGTTGCCCCAATACTCCACCATGATCGGCATAGACCTTGTTCAAGGCACGATAGGCGGCCGCGCGCACATCGGGATTCGAGTCATGTACCATGACTGAAGCTTCCGTTCTAGTCACGGTCTTGATTTCCCCATCCACTTCCACGTCATAGGTGAAGTCGTTGGTCAGCATGTCGTACATCGTGAGGTGGCCATTGACGCCATTGACATCCTTGAGGTTGACGATCTTCTCTTCAGCCTCGGACAAGGTGTAGGGAGCAAATCGGCGCAAGGATTCAAGATAATATCGGAGGTCTCCGCTGGTCGCCATCAATCGAACGGCGTTCTCGGTATCGAGTTCCTTCCACCAGAGTTCGAAGAACAGCGTCCGGTTCTGCGCATCAGCCACGAGTTTATCAACGCGGCCCTGGAACGCGAGCGCGGCGGAATGGCTGGTTAACTCAGATAGCCACAATGTGGCATAGCCGCTGAGCTGTCGTTCGAGGTAGCCGACACGTTCGGCCAACTTCAGGGCGCGACCAAACGTGGCCGTATCAATCGATGGCGTGAGAGTTTCGCGAAGGGCTTCGGATTCGGCGACGGCCTGTTCTAGATTATTGAATACGTCGTTCATGGCCTGACCCTCAGGCGTCGATATGAGACCGGAGAGAGTCCAGCGTCCTTGTTGGTATTGAATCTCTGACATGGGGTTCCTTTCTTGTTCGACTAGGCGAGTGAGCCATCCAGCCCGAGTGAGGCTGCTGCCTCTCGCATGCCTTCGATGACATCGGTGATCAGCTCGGCACGTTCCATGCCCAGCATGTCGATGCCCTTCTGAATGATGTC
>JAGLYB010000149.1 GCA_023132545.1 Candidatus Bipolaricaulota bacterium | reverse complement strand
CTGTCGGGCACAGATGCCGTCGAAAGCGCTCATCAGCCCATCCTGATATGAGAGAGCGAAGACCATTGCAGGTTTCTCTTTTGGGGGAATACGCTCTGCGAGCCCCCGGTGCTTCTCGGCCACGTATGCTCTTGCTGCCTCTATGAGAGGGTACTTCTCATCTGGAAACATGAGGTTGCTCCCCACAAGGTGCTCCTTGACGATCTCCAGGAAGTAGGTGGCGTCGGTAATGATCGGAATAAGGCCAAATTTCGCAGCTCGCTCCTTGACCTGACTGTTGGTTGAAATCCAATAGCCTCTTGGCACGAAGTCGCCCATCTCTGACTTCACGAGATCCATAATCTGTAGGAAGTCAGAGTCTCGCAGAGAGTACCCTATGTAGAGGATCGTTCGAGTGGCAAGCAGTGTCTTGAGTACTGATCCAAGAACTCCTTCTCTCAGTTGCTGGCCGCATCTTTCGTAGTCCTCTCTTGTAGCAATGAGGGTCCCGAGATTCGAGACAGAGCCATGTATCTTCAGGGTCTTCCTGCCCGGCATGTTCCAGAATGCCATGTCCTCAGGGATGACGAAGGGAAGAGCATCACACTCTCGCTCGAAGAAGTCGTCCCAGTTTGTGGTCACGATTGTGTCAAGTGGATAGATGGTTGAAAGTGTCCGATGGAAGCGAGTGACAAGACGGTACGTCTCACGGATTGTGAACGCTTTCCTGAATCGATCAAGGATAGTTCTGACGAGTAGCGGCCGATCACCGGTGGTCCGACAGAACTTCGACGCTAGGTCGGGGAATTCCAGATCTGGATTCGTCTCGTTCAGTTCGTTCTGGATTTCGTCGTACAGCGAAGAGGGGTAGACGCCTTCAGCCTCAGTGCTGATTCCCGCACCTGCGAAGAGAACGACATTCCCTTTCACGATTTCATCAATTAACCGTCGGGGTAAGTCGAAATCTAGGTTATGTTTGCAGAACTGACAGTTACAGTTGCCAGATGATCTCTTGGTTGTCATTACACGACAAGAATAACGTGCCGATTAAAGATAGCAAGCGGTTGCTCATGGAGCTTGCGTATCGAGCAACGCAACGAAAAGGGGAGGAGCAACTTCGCCCTTCCCCATTGGCTGTTGCGTTGCATGTCTGAGAATGGCAACTCTTGCGAGTTGCTTGCGAGAACCACTACGTGTTTCTCGGGCGCTTAGTAGGCTCTCGAAAAACACACCTTACCAAATATGCAGGTGCTTACTCTTCGAGTAGGTGGGAGAACGAGCTTCGCGTTCTCCCCTGCGCCAGTCTAGTACGCACGACTGAAGTACGCGCGTCCGAAGGCTGGCTTGCCACACACGGCGCATTTTTCTCCCACTGGATTCCACTCAGGATTCTCGTCCAGAGGAAAGCATCTAGAGGTTGCTTTTGTGTCTTCCTTGATCTTGTCTTCGCATTCGGGCGATCCGCAGTGCCACATCAGGCCCCAGCCTTGGCCGACGAGGGCTTTCAGTTCCTCGTAGGTTTCGACTTCGTGCAGGCGCTCGTCGCGGAACTTGGTGGCGGTTTCCAGCATCGAGCTTTGGATGTTCTCCAGTAGCTCGGCGATGGCCATCTCAAGTCCTTCCAAAGGAAGAATCTGCTTGCCGTCTCGACCTGGCACGTCGCGTCGTGCTGACATGACGGAATTGCCTTCGACGTCTCGTGGGCCGATTTCCAGCCTCACGGGTACGCCGCGCATTTCCCAGTCGTTGAACTTGAACCCTGGGCTCAAGCCAGCCCGCTTGTCAACGTGGATACGTATTCCAGCGCTACGAAGCTGGTCAGCGACCAGGTTCGTGAACCTGAAGACAGATTCTTCGTCTTCAGGCGTTTTCCAAATGGGTGTGATCACCACTTGGTACGGCGCGATGTGAGGAGGCAGTCGCAATCCCTTATCGTCGCCGTGCGCCATCACAACGCCGCCGACCATGCGGGTGGATACGCCCCACGACGTGGTCCATGCATACTGCTGCTCGTTGGCTTCATCCAGGTACTGAATGTTGAATGCCTTGGCAAAATTCTGGCCCAAGAAGTGAGAGGTCCCCGACTGCAAGGCCCACGTGTTTCCCATCATGGCTTCGATGGCGTAGGAATCGGCTGCACCGGCGAACTTCTCTTGCGGACTCTTGAGTCCTTTGATCACAGGAATGGCACACTCGTTGATGGCCATGTCGGCATAGATGTCCAACATCTGTAACGTCTCGGCCACGGCTTCCTCTTCGGTGGCATGGGCGGTATGGCCCTCTTGCCACAAGAATTCAGTCGTTCGCAAGAAGAGGCGGGGTCGCTTCTCCCAACGCACAACATTGGCCCACTGATTAATCAGTAGGGGCAGGTCGCGGTAGGACTGAATCCAGTCTGAGAATGCATGACCAATCACCGTTTCGGAGGTGGGACGCACGACAAGCGGCTCTTCCAGCTCCTTTCCGCCGCCGTGTGTTACCACAGCCAGCTCTGGTGCGAAACCCTCCACATGTTCAGCTTCTTTTTCGATGAAGCTCATGGGGATAAACAGCGGGAAGTAGGCGTTCCTATGCCCGGTTGCCTTGAAGCGCATATCCAGGGCGGTCTTGATGTTTTCCCACAGCTCGTAGCCGTAGGGTTTGATGATCATGCAGCCACGCACGGGTGCGTTGTCTGCAAGATCGGCCATCTTGACGACGTCAGTATACCAGCGTGAATAATCTTCACTCTGGGGCGTTACGCCTTTGTTCTCTGCCATGATGCCGTCCCTCCTTTTGTGATATAGATTACAAAACGCGAACTGCTCATCGGACGAGCGTCCGCGTTTGTGGACACAGTTTACCGGCTGGGATTGGGAATTGAAACTGCAAGACTGAACTATGAAGTTCATGAACAACGTGAAGAAGTTCAAGCAGATTACGGCCAGGGCTCGAACCATGAAGATCATGAAGCAACATGAAGAAAGGCGAGGAAGCTCAGGGTTTATTGATTACTACCTTCATGCTCTTCATGTTCTTCATG
>JAGLYB010000148.1 GCA_023132545.1 Candidatus Bipolaricaulota bacterium | reverse complement strand
ACAAGGGCGGAACCTTCGATCCGCCCTTGTTTTCGAGTTTGATGTACCTTGCGATACAGATCGATAACCTCGAATCCAATATTGTGACGTGTAAGAGCATAAGACAGTCCCGGGTTCCCGAGCCCAAAGACAGCCTTGGTCACGACTACTCTGCTGCAGCAGCTTCTTCCTCAGCTCCTGCTTCGCCATCGTCGCCTTCAACGACCTCGCCCTCTTCGCCCTCGGCGAGCTCGTCTTCCTCGCCTTCTTCGCCTTCTTCTTCAGCGAGCAATCCGCGAGGTGCAATGACGGTAACGATCGTTCGGTCCGGAGGAAGCATCGGTTCCACTTCCCCGAAGTCCACGTCTCGAACATAGATCGAGTCGCCCATGTCGAGAGCGGAAACGTCGATCGTGATCAGAGCCGGAACATCCTTTGCCAAGCCGTTCACACGAATCGTGTTGAACTGCACGTTGAGGATGCCTCCACTCTTGATGCCCTCACATTCGCCGACGGTCTTGACGGGAACGTGCAGCTTGAGTGGGCTGTCTACGTCCGGGTGATAGAAATCGACGTGAAGCGGCTCATCCGTGATCGGATCGTAATCAACGACCTTGAGAAAGACGTCGAATTCCCGGGATTCCTCGCCTTTGATGGCCAGGCTGATCAGGGAGCTTCGCGTGATCTGGGAGAACAGGACCTGCAGGTCCTTCTTTCCAATGGTGATCGGCGTAGACTCAATGGACGGACCATAGACAACACCGGGAACGAATCCCGTTCTACGTAGTTCTCGGGCATTTCCAACAGCCCTCTCTATGACTTGTAACGTATGCATTCGATACTCCCCGAATCGTTCTTCCTAATAATGAGGGAACAATAAACTTACCGAACGATCCTCGAATACTTGACGGATCGTCTTGGCAAGATGCCCCCCCACAGAGACATAGTCAATCTTATCACTCTGTAGAGCGCATTGATGGGTGATGGTATTGGTGACTACAACCCTTTTCAAGGGCGAAGCCTCCAGAATGGAAACCGCATCGCCACTGAAGACTCCGTGCGTGCAATAGGCGGAGACCTCAGTTGCTCCTGTGTCCAGGAGAATCTCAGCCGCCTTGACCAAGGTGCCTCCCGAGGCAACCATGTCATCGACAAGAACTGCGCGTTTGCCCACAACGTCGCCAATCACGTTGAAGATTTTCACCGACAGGCCATCTTGTGAGCGCCGTTTTTCGAGAACAGCCAAAGGAGCATCCACTCCTTCAGCTAATAGCCTGGCTCTCCCCGTTGCTCCAAGGTCAGGAGCGACGATGACGACGTCCTCCATGTCTCCCACAACTGAACGCATGTACTCGGCGAAGATGAAGTCGGAACGCAAGTTATCCACCGGAATGTTGAAGAACCCCTGAATCTGTCCCACGTGAAGATCCATCGTCAGAACACGATCGGCCCCGGCAGTTTCAATCATGTTGGCCACCAACCGTGCAGAGATGGGAACACGGCCGATATCCTTGCGGTCCTGGCGGCCGTACCCGTAGTAGGGAACAACTGCAATCACTTTCCGCGCCGACGCGCGACGAAGGGCGTCAATAAGGATCAGCAACTCCATTAGATTGTCGTTTACTGGAGGGCATGTCGACTGAAGCACAAATACGTCAGCTCCTCGAACGGTTTCGTGAATACG
>JAGLYB010000147.1 GCA_023132545.1 Candidatus Bipolaricaulota bacterium | reverse complement strand
GCGTGTTGAGAGATTCTCGCCCCAGAAATGCCAATCCGAGGTAATGGCCGATATGCGCGTGCGTAAGCAGTACCCCGGCCAAACGATAGCTTGGATAGCTTGAAACGAGTAGATGTAGCTGTTCGCGGATATCAGGACTGGCATCCACCAACCAATATGCCTTGGCTCCATGATCGATGATTCCTAATGAGGCGACCAGCCGTCGTTTGGAGTCGTCATTCCAAGCAGCTCGGCAATGAGAGCAATCGCACCCGAAATGAGGAATCCCGCCGTCCTGCGCTGTTCCTAAGACTATGGCTTCAATGCTATGGTTTCTCATCTCTCCAAGAAGTCTATTCGAGAATCCGGCGAAACCAAAGAACACAAAGAACAAAAGGGGACAGGCTACTTTTCACTGCCCTGAATATGCGGAATGCAGAAAAGTAGCCTGTCCCTTTGGAGTAGGAAGTCAGCTATCGGTGGTTTCGATAGCCGGTTCGATCAACTCTTTCATGCCGCCACAGCCACCTTCGGATATGGGGATATCGCACATCCCTCGATAGCATGAGCCTTGGGTTGTCAGCCCATATAAGTCGGGATCAATCTCGCGGCTCTGCAATTCGACAGCTAGGTAATAGTCGGATCGTGCAAATCGGAACCATTCTAGAACACTGGCCGCAACTTGCTCCGCGTCGTAATCCAAGTCTTGAATCAGGTGGGCGGCAAGGCCTTTCCCGCTCCGGATGATGTTGCAAGCCTGTCCCTCGTCTGTCTCACAGCAACACTTGAAGGCTTGGTTGTCATCACAACAAGGTGCGACCAACACACTCAGTCCGTCGAAATAGCGAGCATCGTTCTCGACAAGCGGGACCACCGTGTACCACCATTCGACGAACTGTGGGAGAGAGGTGAGTGAAAGCGGAATGCCGTATTCCGTTTCCGTTTCTTCAATGGGAATGATCTCCGCTCGGATCTCTTCAAACACTGTCTCATCAGTTTCTTGGGCAATCCCAAGGCCCGCCAACAGGCTAATGACGGCCATTGTCAATCCGACGAATCTTACGATCTGAAAGTGTTTGTGTAGCTGGTATGATCTCACGATCTATTGACCCCCTTAATTTGGACCTTTAGATCTTAATTATATGCTCGGAAGTGTTCAAAGTGTGTTCTCCTGATGAGAGAGTCGCGAAGATTTCCACCTATCTGAAGGCACAATTGCCGCTCATGCATCGGGGACGTACACTCCGCTGACCAACAACACGGTGCAATACGGAGGGAATCGTGCCGAACGTCGCCATTCTTCTTGCCATCTCTGCGGCAGCTGCCTGGGCCATTGGGATGACAGCCGCCAAGCCGGGTGTCCGGCATATGGACCTGGTGACCTACACACTAGCCCGCTGGCTGCTGGTCTCGGTACTTGCCTTCATCTATGCGCTCGTGACCCAGCGGCTTGCATTTCCGGGTTGGTGGCCTGTCTTGCTTGCGGCAGGTGCCGGGATTCTGGATTCAACGTTCGGCGGCATCTTCTATCTGCTGGCAATGGAAAGAACGTCGGCACATCAAACGACCACGCTCTCGAGTACTGCACCATTGTGGGGTGTATTGGGCGCCATTCTCTTGCTGGGAGAGCCGTTGCTATGGAGGATCGTGATTGCAGCTGTCCTCGTGATTGCGGGTGCCGTCTTCCTCACTGAGCGTCGCCGTTCTGCCAAACCGAAAGCTTGGCTGGGTGCAGGGTTCGCTCTGATTACGGGAAT
>JAGLYB010000146.1 GCA_023132545.1 Candidatus Bipolaricaulota bacterium | reverse complement strand
GGGGTACATCCGTTCAACCAGCCGAACGTGGAAGCAGCCAAGCAATTGGCCAAGAGGATGGTTGATGAGTCGCGCGCCACGGGCAAGCCACCGTTACTGAAGACCAACCCGTTGTCCCAACATGCGATTTCGAAGTTCCTTGCCTCTGTGAAGCCCGAAGACTACGTCAGCCTACATGCATATCTTCCTCAGACAAAGGATCTAACAGAAACACTCCAAAGCCTCCGGATGGTGATTCGAGACCGTTATGGTATCGCAGCAACCTTGGGCTACGGGCCACGTTTCCTGCATTCCACAGGGCAACTTCACAAAGGGGATCGCGGCAACGGATATTTCATCCAGTTCGTGTCCGAAACTATGTCTGACGTTCCCATTCCCGATTCCGCTGAAGGCACCGAGTCCTCGCTTTCCTTCGGAGCGCTGATCGCATCCCAAGCTTTCGGAGATCGTCAGGCATTGGAGAACGGTCAACGCCCTGTTCTCACCCTGGCCGTTTCCGAGCTGGCTTCAGAGAGCATCCGAGCAGTTGCCTCTTGTTTGAGGGGAACATGACGAGACAGGCCTTCTCCATCTATTGGGCCAAATCGATCGCTAGAAACCCACCTAGACCAGCGCCGGGAGCAGAAAATCCCATCAACGCATAGAGTATCGCCGGATCAATTCGGCCATCCACCTATCCTTCAGTGTCTTTTTCTCCAAGGGGATCGAGATCGAATGGGACTCCAACTTGTTCTCCGGCCTCTCTGAGCACGTCAACCACCGGTGCAATCACGGGAACTCCTTCTGTTTCGCAACGTTTTTCATGGTCGAATTCTTTCTCGCCATGGATGTAGATGCGGTCGCAACCAGGTGCTTTGGGCGCTCCCTTCATCCCTTCAAGCAATCCATCCATCCCCCTCTTGAATTCTTCGATCGGACGGAAGAGATCAACTTTCAAAGCCATGAAGAAGTGCCCTATATCAGCTTGTCCCGGATTACTGGGATGCCCCACATCGGTTGAAAACGCCGCTCCAGATAGAACTCCTGAAAGGATGTCAACCAGGAGAGCAAGGCCGTACCCTTTGTACCCTCTCATGATGTCGTTACCGCCAAGAGGCAGCAACGCGCCACCATCGAGCACTGCATCGGGGGACTCTGTAAGGTTTCCGTCTTTGTCCATACCCCAACCGCTAGGGATCGTCTCTCCAGATTTGCTGTAAACGGTGACTCGCCCAATGGGAACGATGCTGGTCGCCATATCCAAAACATATGGGTATTCAGCCCCTGCGGGAACGGCAACAGCAATAGGATTGGTTCCGAGCATTGCCGTTCGCCCGTAGGTTGGAGCAACAAGCGGTTGAGAGTTAGTAAGGCTCACTCCAATCATGTCATGTGACAGTGCCATCATGGCGTAGTAGCCGGCGATCCCGTAATGATTACTGTTTCGTACTGTGACGGCCGCCATGCCCACTTGCTTGGCTTTCTCGATACACCGTGTCATCGCCCGATGCGCCACCACCGGTCCGAGACCGTTACCTCCATCGAGGGCAAGGCTTATCGGAGTTTCATGGACGACAGAGGTAGGAGAAGCCGCCTCAACAAGCTTCTGCATAAGGCGATTTCCATAATACGTATGCAGCCGGATGATCCCATGCGAATCTACTCCGCGAACATCAGCGGAGATCAATATGTCTGCCATGATGCCAGCGTCTTCTTGCGGGACGTCAAGGCTCATCAAGAAACGCTGTGTGTAAGATTTCAGATCATCTACCGTGAACAGGTATCGGCGTGGCATGTTTCCTCCTTGTTTTCACGAGTGCACGAACTCTCGCCGAGTGTGCGAACACTCGCTGAGCGCGTAAGAGCCAGTCTACAGTTATGAAGTAAAATTTCAAGCGTTCGGAGAAATACTTGACGATCGGGCGATAACTCCCTAGAATGGTCCAACTCGAATCGAGAGAGGTGACTTATACTGGCTAGCGAAACAGAGATGGTGCTCCTCACAAAGAGCGTTCTACAAAAAATCAAGGGAATGAGGCACCAGTTTTCAGTGGTCGAAGCGAAGATCGCTGATTACGTCGTTGCTTCTCCTTTTCGCGCCGTACGAAACTCGACCGAGGAGATTGCCAGTGCATCCCGAACCAGTCAAGCTTCAATCATCCGTTTCTGCCAAAAACTTGGATACACGGGGATCAAGGAAATGAAGATCGTTCTCGCTCAGGAGGTCGGCAACCTTCCTCCGAGGGCTGTTGGCTCGGCAGATCTCCCCGGGAAGTCTGATTTCGTTGCAGAGGTGTTGCGCCAGAGCGTCGAGGGATTACAGCGGAGCGTCATAGCACTTAATCGCAAGATGTTGGACGACGCTGTAGACGCAATTGCCGAAGCTCGAATCGTCGACATCTATGGCGCAGGGGAATCCTATGTTGTGGCGAAAGACCTTCAGATCAAGCTGAGACGATTGGGAGTTATTGCGAACGTAGATCCAAATCCGCATTTGCAAGCCATATCGGCTACTTCGTTACAGGCGGACGACGTCGCTGTTGGAATTTCCTTTTCCGGATGCACCCAGGATACCGTCGATGCGTTGGGTTTTGCTTCCGAGAGCGGCGCCACCACAATCGCCATCACCAATTTCTCCGACTTCCCCTTGGCCGAAGGCGCAGACATCGTGTTGGAGACAAATGCCGTCGAGGTCCTTTCTCCTTATGGCATTGTGCCATCCCGTCTTTCTCAGCATTTCGTCGTGGATCTAGTTTTCGAAGGGCTATTGGTGACTCAAAGAGACCGTTCCAGAAGAGCTTACGAGCATTACAACGAAATCATCCAAAGGAAGATGCGTTAGCATGAGCAATCTATCACATCGCTTGAGATCGCTTTTGAAGCATGGTGAAGTCTGGATGATGGGAACAGCCTTGTGTTTTGCAGTGGCGAACCTGTTCGACCAAATTGCCATGGTCAACGCAGATCCATTCATTGCATCTACGGTAAAAGCTTTCCTGGTTTCATTGTTCGCCCTAATCGTTCTGATCTCTTTTAGAAAACGATGGGGCCTTTTGTCTCAAGATCGATCTTATTGGACACGTGCCGCTCGGATCTATCTTGCCGCGGGAATCGTGTCCGAAGTCATCGGAACGGCCGCTTTTCTTCAAGCAATGAAAGTGGGAGGAATCAACATCGCCACACCGATGGTGCAAACCTGGGTTATTTGGACAGCCGTCGGAAGCGTCCTGTTCCTCAAAGAGAAGGTTCAAGCAAAGACGTTCATCGGACTAACCCTCGCCGTGCTCGGTCTCGTTTTGCTTACTCATTTCCAACAGCGAGGAATTCCATTCACAGAGGACTGGGCGAAGGGAATTCCCTACGGTCTTCTAGCAGCGCTCGGTTGGGCCGGCTCCA
>JAGLYB010000145.1 GCA_023132545.1 Candidatus Bipolaricaulota bacterium | reverse complement strand
GGACTTAGCATGGCGGATCCTCCCCCTTTCAGGTGTTTTGGCCCCCCTGACTGTCGATGTCCCGCTACAGTTCGAGCCCAATGCTTTGAGCCTTAACACGTGGTGGGTGACATGGTCGGAAACGCCGACCTTCGATCATCTCTTGATTGAGCGCGATGCTGACGACACCGTCCTGCATCGTGATGCAGATGTTGTCTACCCGCTGGAGAACGAGTTTGGACTTTCGATGCAGCTTCCGGATGAGGGCGCAGTTCTCGAACTGCTCGGATCGTCAGGTTGCCTGGTTGATGCGGTCAACATTGGCGGATTGCCGGGCATCAACTGGCCTGCTGGGGCGACGGTTCCCCCAGCCAGCATGGAACGCACGGATCTTTTTGTCGGCGATGATCTTACCACGAACTGGCACACGAATTTGGGGTTGGTACGCGTCGGATTCGACGCATTCGGAAATCTGCTTCAAGGAACGCCGAAGGTCACCAACTCGCCGATCCTCGATTTGGCGGTACAAGGGTTTGCATTTGACGTGTCCTCGTATCCCGTGGGGGTGCCGATCGTCATCCTGTTCGGAGACGATGCGATCTACCCGGCGGATCCGCAGTTATGGAATGTTGTCGTGACCTCAGGCAACGGAGACGTTCAGCCAGCGGCTTGGGACGTGGGCAAAGTTGAAGGGGGCGATACGAACGTAACAGTCTTCACGAGCCTGCTGCAACTTGATGTGAGGCTTCATCTTTGGATCCGCACGCCGACTGGTGACGTCCTGTTTGCACCGATCCTCGTATACCCGTACTAGGAGGTTGCCGCCAATCTGAAGAGCGCCGACTATCCCCCGCCAACGGGCGGGAACAGGGCAACGCGATCGGCGTCTAGGAGCACTTGCGTCCGTTCGTGAATGATGCGTCCGTTGACGATGGTCAGATGCACGTTATCTTCTGGGATCTCTAGTTTGCGAATGAGGTCTGCCAACGAAGCAGAATCCTTGAGGTCCATATCGAAAGGATCTCCGGCACGCTGGCTTGGGCCGAGCTTGGCAAAGGTCGCGTAGAGTCGCACCTCAACCCTCACTTTTTAGGCTCCCTACTACGAGCTGGATCAAAATACCACTTATACAGAAGCTGCATGTCATCAGGGAAAAGACCGAGGCGATCGCCGTCCTGAACTGGTGATTCAAGATTGGCGTATCTGCCATTGAGGAACACATTGCTGCCAAGCTCTTCTCTTGGGATACTGAGTCGGTCAACGATCTGGTTGACTGTATCGCTTGGTTGCCACTGCACGGTTGTCACCGATTGAAATTTCGGATTAGAGCTGTCAGAGAACCGTCGCAACTTCCCATACAAATGGACGTTAATCATGGTAAAGAAGAAGGGCCGCAGCTGGCGGCCCTCCGACGCATCCTTTCTCCCTATCCGAATACCTTGTCGATCTCGGAATCGGAGATGTCCCACACGACGTTGTGCGGTGGTAGCGGCTCATAGGTCATAAACTCGGGCAACCGATCGTCGGCCTTCGTAAATCCGGCCTTTCGATTGAAGTCAAGTTCGAGATCGATGACTTCCTTGCCGATCCGGCTGACGTCATCCGCCGTCCACTTCGTACCCAGTACGCCATTGCACTCCTCGATCATCCCCTCAAACCCCGAAGCGATGTCGAGAATGGCAAAGGCGATAAACAGGCAATGACCGGTGGTGTCGATGAACGCGGTTGCATATTGAAAGTTGCGAGCCAGTTCGGTCTTGTTTGGGTCCAGAGGGTCGAGTTTCCCTGAGACGCCGAGCATCTCTGGCGCAATGGTGTATCCCGCTGTGTGATCAGCACCCATTGTTGAGATTGCATAGGTCATACCGATGCCCTTGATAGCACGTGGCTCGTAGGCGGGCATATTCTGGCCCTTCACATGCGGGACTCGGGACACGCCAAAGGCTTTGCCCGTGGCTAGTGCCCCAGCTCCGAGGATTCTGCCCAGCGGTGTTGCCTTACCGATCTCGTTTACCAGTTCGATGGCTTTAGCGCCATCACCAAATTCCGCAAGGCCGCCCTCCATGGCCACGGCGATGGCTCCGCCGATTTCGATCGTGTCGATGCCGAATTCGTTGCATAGGTTGTTCATCTCGGCAATCTGATCAAGATTGTCGATGCCACAATTGGCGCCCAGTGCCCATGCGGATTCGTATTCGAGGCATGAGGTATGCTCGGACCCGTCAGGCCGATGCCATGTGTTGGAGCAGCGAATGATGCAGCCGGGTGAGCAGGCATGGTTGTATAGCTCGGCACCCGTACGCTCCTTATTGCCTTCGAAAATGGCTTCACCCGCAATCTTGGCTGCGCCTTCGAATCGTCCTGTGCGGAAGTTGTTTGTTGGCAAAGCTCCGGCTTCGTTGATGATATTGACCAGGACAGCGGTTCCATAGCTATTCAGGGCGCCTTTTGGCTTGGTGACAGCATGTTCGGTCAGTGCCGCCGCCATCTTTTTCCGCCCGCTGTCGAAGGTATCTTGGTCAGCGATAACGACGCTTTCTGCACCGGCGTCATCTACTACGATAAACTTCAATCCCTTGCTCCCCATGACGGCTCCAAGGCCACCGCGTCCGGCATAGCGGCTGGGACGGCCCTTCTGATCATTGAAACAGATACCGGCGGACGACATGCGGTTTTCGCCGGAGACGCCGATGGAACAGATGTCGACTGCTTTGGCACCACCAAATTGGTCGAATACGGAAGGATAGACCTCTGAAAGCTTCTCACCGGTCCAAGAATCGGCCGCTTCGAAAGAGGCGCCATCCTTATCGATCTTGAGCAACCAAAAGCCTTCAGCTTGCCCTTCGACGATGATAGCGCGGATTCCCAGATGCGCCAATCGCCCCCCCCATCCTGTACCGGCGTTGGCTTCTTTGATGCCGCCGGTGAGCGGTGACTTGCCGCCTACGGAGATGCGAGACGATGTCGGAGACGATGTTCCCGTTACGATACCGGGAGAGAACACCAACTTGTTGTTCGGTCCCAGTGGATGGCACGTGGCTGGTACTTCATCGTGTACGATGGATGACGTCAGCCACCGACCTGCCCTCCCCTTGTACTTATCCGGCACTGGTGCAAACGTGGCCGTGCGTGTTGTCATGTCTATGCGTAGAAAACGATCCATTCCGACACCCTCCTTTGATGATCCGCTCAAATGCAATTCAGGTTTATCTTTCTAGCACGATTTGGGTGTTTTTGTCAATGGGAACTCAACGCTGCGCATTGAGTTGCTTGGAGAACGCCTTGCGTTCTCTAGGTGGAAGGCGTGTCATGCAGGATGGCAGCGAGTTTCTAGTTTGGTCCTGTAATTTCGCCTTAGAGATCTCACGGTGGAAGGCTAAATGCCGGTGATGGCTCTCCCGAAGTACTCATGCCAATGACTGTCAAAGGAGTAGCCAGGATGTCTTGATTGAAGCTGCTCGGTTGACACGAGTACTTGTCTATCCAGATCAAGCTGTGTATTCAGGGTCAGCCCCTCATCTGTATACCCGACGGCAAGAACGAAGTGATCCAAAGACCAGGACGGATGCTCATCCGGGTAGATTTTCACACCGCAAAGCACGGGATGACCGTGGAGCAAATGGGACTTGATCCACGCGATGAACTCACTGAGAGAAGGATTATCTTCATCCCACACGTCAGCTTCCGCGCCCAAGATCTCTAAGGCGTGGTCGATTTCATAGGAATATAAATCAGGATGATCGGGACTCCCAGCACGGTTGATCTCAGCTTGAGTCAAGTCCAGACTGTAATAGGCGAGGGCCATCTGAATGCAGGCTTCGGCACACCAGCCAACGGAAAGGTCTGGACGGGTTGGGTCCCATGCGCGATCGGGTATATCGAGTAGCACGCCCTCCTCAATCATCATGCACGATGCTGAAGTGGGAAGCAGTAGACATGTGATGAACATGATCACGAATTGGCGAAATCCGCTTCTCGGCGCTCTTGCTCTTTGCTTGCGGTTCATGGTTTCTCTCTTTGATCGAGTAGCTGGATTACGTTCCCAACAAACAGATGACAGTATTGACAGCATTGGGCAACAAGAACATGCCCATAACAAAGCCGATTAGTCCGAGCGAGCGCAGTTTGGAGCGAACTCCGAGTAATCCAGTCAGGATAGCTACAACTGAGCATATGGGAATCAACCATCCGGTAATCATCGACGCCATTGTCCAGCCAACGATGCCTGCCAGCAATGCAACCACACTACATGCGAGGAATGCGGGATGCGGATTGGCGATGAATTCAATCGCGCTGGAAGGCTCGACGAACAGGCGTTTCCAAACTGAAGCTCTCGTTTCTTGAGTCATTTTCGTCATGGGCCACCTCAACTTGCGCACCGCTGGAGCACTGCGCGATTAATTCTACGCTACTTCACTCTGTGCTGATGATTCAAGGGTGCTGTGTCTTCGAACGACGGCAATCGTAAGTGTGTGGAAATGAGAATGCACGACTTCAATCGGCTGGAGGCCATGCCTCCGAAGCAATCCACGCAATCCATCCATTGCGATGAACTGATGGAATCCGGCTTTATGCTCGGGTCCTGCCAGGTTCTCGATAAGCTGGATGATGCGCCAGGGAATGTGGATCAGTGTCTTGGGAGGCCTCGAATACTCGGCAAGTATCAGATATCCGCTGGGCTCGATGATGCGCATGGCCTCCATCAGCATCCTATTGCGTTCCTCCTCGGAATGCTCATGCAGTGCTAGGCTCAGTAGTGCTGCATCGAACGTCGAATCCTCAAAGGGTAACTCGTAAGCAGAGCCAACCACGAACGAAACGTTTTGCACTGGTCGCGCTCTTGCCGCATCAACCATTGTTTGCGATAGATCAAGGCCGACGGCATGAATCCCAGCGGCTCCAAGAGTTCGACACTGGGCACCCGTTGCTGTTCCGATGTCCAGCACGTTGTTCACGCCATGCTTGCGGCATAAGCGTGCGATCCTGGGTCGCAAGGGCCACAAGAGTGGATCAATGAGCCAACTGTAGATGATGGATGAGATCTTGCCATAGCGTTGATAGCGCATGTAGTCTAGTGTACCGGCGGATGTATCGGTTCCAAGTATGAGAAACGATCTTCCTCGAACTGGCTAAAGGTTTCGCCCCATTTCATACTGATCGATCAGGTGGCTGAACCCAACGGCTTCAAAGAATGCCTGCATGCCCCTATCCTCGCCATCCACGTTCAGGGCGGGCAACTTGGAAACGGTATCTGGCAGCGTAGTGGCAAGGTATTGAAGCAGCGACTTGCCCACGCCCCGGCGTCGGTGGGAGCGCTTGACCAACAGGGACAACAGCCAATTCAATGCTTGACAATAGGCTATTGCACCGATGCATTCGTCTCCGTCATACGCGCCGAAGAACATAACGTGGTCGGGAATGGCCGAGTGAGCAGTGAAGCGGTTCTCGAACGAAGGAATCCACTCGGCTTCTGGTATTAGGCGTTCGAAAGTGGTCGCGTTGGTAGGTCGAACTTCAATCCCTGCACTGCTAGGGAGATTTCTCAGGCTCTTCGTTTCCGCAACGAAACAGCGGAACTCGCGTGTGATCTCAAATTCGCTCTTCTGATAGGCCTTGATTGCTGGTTCGTTCTTCTGAAGGACTTCAAGAAGGAACCGTTTGACGCCTCGCTCCTGAAGCCCGGGCAATGCGTGGTCGAACATACGCTTGGCAAGGCCGTGCCCACGGAAACCGGGAATGATGCCGGTGCCTGCGTCGTAGGCTGTAAGGATGCTGCCTGTGTCTTCGCCATAGGCCGTGAGATTGCCATCCATCTCGTCAATGCCGATCAGCGTGAATCCGACGAGATGATCTCCATTGTAGGCGCCAGCGGAAGCCTCGAAATTCACGCTGTTCTTGGACATGCGAAACAGCATGGATTCTTCTTTTGTGGCGCTGGCGTCCATCGCGTAGCCGGCGAACGCCTCCATGAAAGTCCTGTGATTTGTCGATGGATGTGAATTTGACTATGGGAAGAAGATTGTTCCGCGTCCCGGACGCAACAACAACGAATGCTCACGGTGCCGGTGTGCGTTGGCAGGTTGTTTCTGCGACCATAAGGTCATCTGGAGGAGGGTTCTTGCCATGCTGATGCGCTCCGATTTCGACACAGTGATCTGGGATTTTAATGGAACCTTGATTGATGACCTCGATCTTGTCGTCCGTACAGTGAATACGCAATTGGAGAAGCGTGATCTGTCGACGTTGACGGCAAAGGCCTATCGAGACGTATTCGGTTTTCCAATAGAGGGCTACTACCGTCGGATCGGCGTGACCTTCGAAAACGAATCAATGGCCGATTTGTCCGCCGATTTCTTTGCCGACTATGCGCCCGCGTTGAAGGATTGTCCGCTTCATGAAGGAGTTCTGGACACCTTGCGTCAAGTCAAGGCGCGAGGGATGCGCCAGTACGTTCTCTCAGCCATGGAAGAAGGGATGTTGCGTTCTATGATCTGTCACCTGGATATCGATCACTTCTTTGATGGTGTCTATGGACTCGCACACCAGGAGGGTGACTCCAAGATCTTGAGAGGACGGGACCTGTCGCGGGATTTCGCCATTGACTCTGGCACGGCGTTGTTCATCGGAGACACGGCTCACGACGCCGAAGTCGCCGAGGAACTGGGGATGTCTATTGCCCTAATCTCCAAGGGTCACCAATCACCAGAGCGACTTCGGGACACTGGATATCCAGTCTACGAGTCGTATCAGGATCTGTCGCAGATGGTCTTCCCCAGCAACTGATGTGCCGAGAGAGTGAGAGATGGTGTGCGGCCTCAAGCCTACTCGTTGCCAGCGGCCCAACGTGTCGCTGCATTTAGGCCGTCGAGGGCGGAGCTGACAATGCCTCCGGTGTATCCAGATCCTTCTCCCAGCGGATACAGACCACATACGCCAAGCGATTCCCAGGTCGCGGGATTCCGGATGATGCGTACAGGACTCGAGCTTCGGGTTTCAGCAGCATACACGAGGATTTCCTCTGTGCGTACATCGTTCAGTTCGCGAAGCATGCGAGGAATAGCGCGGCGGAGAATATCGACGACGACAGGAGGGAGTAGTGGTTCAAGATTGGCAGCCACGGTGCGCGTGCACGAGCGGCCAGCAGGAATGTTCAGCGAGTCAGTCCCATCGAGGAACTCGGTCAGCATCTGGGCAGGCAAGCTGTAGTCTGATCCACCCGCCTCGAACGTTGCCTTCTCAAACGATTCTTGAAATACGATGCCTGCCAGCGCTGGATGGTCATCTTCGGATATAGGGAAATCCTTGATGCTAACGGGAACGAGGAATCCGGCGTTGCCAAAGGGTTTGGCACGACCGGAGAAACTCATCCCATTGGTTGTCAGCATGCCTTCGGACGATGCGCAGGCCAACACGAGGCCGCCTGGACACATACAAAAGCTGTAGCAGCCTCTGTTGTCTTGTCCGCCCTTCCACGTCAAGCGGAAGCTGGCACGTCCTGTTGCCGATTCCAGTGCCCAACGTCCGTA
>JAGLYB010000144.1 GCA_023132545.1 Candidatus Bipolaricaulota bacterium | reverse complement strand
GTACTCGATCCTCGTGACGCAATGGAAGAGTCCGCACATCTGGTTCATCCCGATCTGCATACCTACGAGCACATGGAGGGCGTGTTCTTCCCCAAAGCACATTCCAACATCGCCCATCATCAGAAAATCCGAAAGGGCGCGTTCGATCAGGCATTCGAGAAGGCCGACATTCAACTAACGGCCTCGTTCTATAATCCGCCCGTTCAACACGCACCCCTGGAAACCCATGCCAGCGTGGCTCGTGCCCTGCCTGGCAATCGCATCGAAATCTGGACGTCGAGCCAATCTCCCTACACTGTTCGGCACCTCATGAGCGTCTGCTTCGGGCTGCCGCACGCCGATATCCGAGTTCACGTTCCCTATGTCGGTGGAGGATTCGGTGGCAAAGCAGGATTGGGATTGGAACCTCTGGCCTATGTGCTGTCCAGAGCAGCCGGGGGACGCCCTGTGAAGGTGATGGCCACACGCGAACAGGAATTCAACATGCTACCGTCACGCCAAGGCCTGCACTCGACCCTTGAGATCGGCGCGTCGAACGAGGGCAAGATCGTGGCATTGAAAGCGACCTATGTCTGGGATGCCGGAGCCTATGCCGATTACGGCGTCAACATCGGTCGCTCGGCCGCCTATTCCGGAGCGGGACCGTACTCCATCGACAACTGCTGGATCGATTCGTTCGTCGTCTACACTAACAAGGTCTTCGGGACCGCGTATCGCGGCTTCGGGCATCTGGAAGTTCTGTGGGGCATCGAACGGGCGATGGACTTGATGGCCCGCAAGCTAGGCATGGATCCGGTCGAGTTCCGCAAGCGTAATCTGCTCAAGGAAGGCGACACCACCATCACGGGTGAAGCGTTTACTTCCGGTCACGGCAACCCGCAGCAATGCTTGGAATCTGTGGCCGAGGCCATTGACTGGGGAACGCCGAGCGACACGCCCGTTGAGGCTTACAAGGTCCGGGGCAAGGGCATCGCCATGTTGCACAAGGCGCCAGCCATGCCTACGTCCACGTCCTGTGCTGTAGTAATCAAACTCGACGAGGACGGTGGCGCCGACATCCTCGTCTCTGGTGTCGACTATGGCCAGGGGACCTACACGGTGTTACGCCAGATTGCCGCTGAAGAGCTACGCATCCCCATCGAGAAGGTTCACATCACCTGGGAATGCGATACCGCTTTCTCGCCTTACGACTGGCAGACCGTGGCCAGCCGATTCGCGTACATGGGCGGGAACGCCGTCATCGAGGCCGCCGCCGACTGCATAAGTCAGATCCGCTCCGTCGCTGCACAGGCCCTTGATCTGTCACCGGAAGACCTGGACTACGAAAACGGGATGATTTTCCCGAAGAACCAACCCGATCGAGGAATCCCATATTCTCAACTTGCGTTGGGATACACATTCGAGAACGGCAATTCTATCGGCGGCCCCATCATTGGCCATGGTCGGTTTATTGCCACAGGATTGACGCACCTCGATCCGGATACCGGACAGGGATTGCCGGCCCAGTTTTGGACGTACGGAGCGCACGCTGTCGAAATCGAAATCGATACACAGACCGGAGAGATCGATATTCTGAATATCGTATCCGCACTGGATGCAGGCAAGGTGCTGAATCCGAAACTATGCATCGGGCAAGTCGTTGGCGGTGTGGTTCAAGGGTTGGGCTCTGCGCTCTGGGAAGGCTTCGTGTTCGACGAAAACGGACGTTTCCTCTATCCGGCGTTCGTCGATTACAAGATCCCGACGGCCAAAGATATCCCACAGCACACCCAGCAAATCCTGTTGGAGAACCCGCAACCCGGCGGGCCCTACGGCGCGCGTGGCATAGCAGAACATCCCATGATTTCCATTCCATCTGCCATCGGAAACGCCCTTTATGACGCACTGGGAATCGAATTTAACACACTCCCGCTCAACTACGAGCGAATCCTAACCCGCATCCGAGAGAAGGCAGAATCGTCGTGAAGAAACTGATCATCGAACGCAACCGCTATTTCGATTCTGTATTTCTCATGCGCATCAGCTCCGAGTTGGAAGAACTGGCCGCCATCACACAAGCCGTCGTAGCGATGGCCACACCGGTCAATGTCGGGAATCTCATCAAGTCAGGCTTCGAGTTGGGTGCAGAAGCCGAGGCAGTGAAGCCAGCCGATCTCATCATCGCCATCGATGCAGAGACAGACGAGGCCATGACCTCAGCCCAGACCCGGTTGGAGGAACTACTGGCAGGCGGAACAGACGATGACGCCGGCAGCAGTGCCGCGCGTCCGTCCTCGCTGGATGCTGCGCTGACCATCGATCCAAAGGCAAATCTGGCACTCATTTCCGTGCCAGGCGTCCACGCAGCACGCGAGGCACGCCAAGCACTGCGTCGAGGGCTCCACGTCATGCTGTTCTCAGACAATGTAACCCCCGATGACGAGATTGCGTTGAAAGACGAAGCCATCGAACGAGGTTTATTGATGATGGGCCCCGATTGCGGAACTGCCATCCTCAATGGCGCCGCATTGG
>JAGLYB010000143.1 GCA_023132545.1 Candidatus Bipolaricaulota bacterium | reverse complement strand
GAAAGAAAGAAGCGAGAGGAAAAGCAGAATCCGATTCCTCTCTTCGCAGCATAGACTGCGAACTGCCGCAGTAGGCGGCAAACTGAAGTCATAGACTGCGACAGGAAGAAACAGACCGCAGCTGACGTCTGGACGGCCGCGGCCCATCACCTTGATCATCTAACTCTAGTGAATCTCCAACAAGGAATCGATGCGAGCTCGATCGAACCCAACGATGATCTCTCCGTCGATATCAATGACGGGGACGCCCATTTGCCCGCTCTTCTCCACCATCTCTCTCGCGCGCTGCTGGTCCGTAGAGACATCAACGTCTTCAAACGAAATCCCACTGGTTGTTAGATGCTCTTTGGCAATCTGACACCACGAACACGTGGGCGCACTATAAACCGTTACGGTGTGATCCATATTACTCATTCCTCCTCAGTAATCAGTCGAACAAGATTTGCAACGCCTTTCTGCAGCCGATAACAGTTTCGAGTTCCCTGGCGTTCTTTTTGGAGAACTCCGGCCTGCTCCAACTTCGTCAAGTGATAAGAGATGGCTGGCTGACTCAGCTTGAGCAGCGATTGGATCTCTGGACACTGGACTGTTTGTTTCGCGAGTAATTCCACGATCTGCAAACGAGGCTCGCTTGCCAAAGCGGAAAACACTTTGGTCCAGACAAGTCTGCGTGCGCGTTGATCCATGGATTGCTCCTTTTTTGTACTCTTGAATAGGTGAATGATATAGTAAGACGATCGGAGTTTCAAGCATTTAAATATTTGGATAATTAAAAGGAGAAATAACATGGGTCGAACAATCGTTGAATTTACAGGTGGAATGTCATTCGTAGGGAAAGGTGCCAGTGGGCATGAAGTGCACATGGATGCGGGAGAAAACGTGGGCGGGGCCGATTCTGCTCCAAGGCCAGTGGAAATCCTGCTCAGTTCACTGGGTGGATGCACGGGAATGGACGTTGTCTCGATTCTCCGCAAGATGAAGACGGAACCTGTCTCTCTCCAGATTGAACTTCAGGACGAGCGTGCGCCTGAGTACCCGAAGGTCTTCACCAAGATTCATTTGATCTACAGGGCCGAAGGCGATGTCCCGGAGGAGAATCTGATCAAGGCAATCGAGATGTCCCTGGCCGAATACTGTCCCATTGCCAATACGCTAGGAGGCATATCCGAGATTAGCTACGAAGCGTCCGTGGTTGCCAGCTAGCGGTCGCGGGTCTTCTCCACGATTCGATCGATGTCGATATTGTAGCGGACATAGTCCATCGCGTAGTCCAATGCAGGTCCCGGTCGGATCCAGGCGCGATTCAACATTTCTTCGCATAGAGTTGCCGTGACCATGGTGTTCTGACCCGCCAGGATGACGGGAACGTTGCGTTGGTCCGCCAGATCGATAATTTCGCGTGTGGGACGATGGATCCCCGTCACGATGAGGCATCGTAAACTGGGAACTTCGAATGCGGCGCGCTGAACTTCCTCGCGGTCACCGCCTGTGATGACGGCTAAATCGGGCGTTCGACGGAATAGTCGCAGCGACTCTTCCGGCCCCATTGCACTGATGACGAAGTGCCTCACTTGTCGTTCGATTGAGGGATCGGTCAACAAACGTCCCCCGAGCCGTTTCACGATTTCATCGGAACTGACAGTCTGCAGGTTGTGATCATGGGGAATGATTCCCAGTACTTCGGCGCCCCGACTGGCGAGGAACGTTACAAGAACTTCCGAGAGCATGTTAAACGATCGATCCATGGGAACGTCTTTCAAGATAACGCCCATGATGTGGGGGCCCTCAAACATTCGTAGGGCACACATGATGCGATCGATGGCTTCTTCTCCGTCGTAATGGGTAATCAGCAGGACATCGGCGTCCAACATCTCGGCAAGATCAGGATCACTTAGCCCTGCGCTGGCACCCAGGCCAAGATAGCTTCTGCCCTCGATAATGACGATGTCCCGCTCGTGCGAAAGGCGGCTGAAGGATTCCTGAATTCGCTGACGAAACCCTCGATCACCTGACTCGATGGTCTCACGGAGGAACGATCCTTCCAGTGGAACAGGGGCGATATCGCGAAGAGAGTCATCCAACGAAAGCAGTGAACGGATCGCGTCTGCGTCTCGATCCACGGGTTCTCCAGTGGCATAGGAGACTTCGAAGCTGATGGGCTTCATATACGCCGTGCGTATGCCCCGCTCTTGAAGGGACTTGCCAAGAGCAAGGGCAAGCAAGCTCTTACCCGTATGTTGCTCCGTTGAGACAATAAGAATTCGTTTCATAGTTTCTTTGGGTTCCTGATATCAATGGGTCTTTTCCACATAGTAGTTGGGTGGCACGGGGAAAGCAATTGGCGCGGAAACAGCCACGCCGAATCTTCACTTGGTTCTCGCAATTTCTTCACTTGTTTCCCGGAAACTATGCGATAGAGAAGGGTAGTCTAGGTTCAGAGCCATCTGCGGCTCCAATTCGAAAGCAACCGTCCAAGAACTTTGGGAGTGACAACTGGTTATAATGGAAGAACGATGAAGCGAATTCTCATTGTTGATGACGAGGAAATGATAGTCCGAACAGTCAAGGCATACCTGGATCGTGAAGGATTCAAGACCTACACCGCCTTTGATGGCGAAGAAGCGTTGCGAGCATTTGCGGACAAAGGTCCCGATCTGATTGTTCTCGACCTCATGCTTCCCAAAATTAGCGGGATCGAAGTCACGCGATCCATACGCGCTAAATCGTCAGTTCCCATCATCATGCTGACAGCGAAAGCCGCCGAAGCAGACCGCGTGGTGGGGCTTGAGCTAGGGGCCGACGATTATGTGGTCAAGCCGTTCAGCCCGAGAGAATTGGTGGCTCGCATTCGCGCCGTGCTGCGGCGATTCGAAGGTGAAGGGGCGGAAGTCGAGCGAATCGTAATCAGTGGACTTGAGATCGATCTCAAGACCCGGGAGGTCAAGGTCGAGGGGAACGAGATTGAGCTAACTCCCACAGAATTTGATTTGCTCGCCTATCTTGCTCGCCATCCGGGTCAAGTATTTACCCGGCTTCAACTTCTTCGTGAAGTTCAAGGCTATACGTATGATTCTTTCGCTCGGACGATCGATACGCACGTTAAGAACCTGAGACGTAAGATCGAGCAAGATCCCAAGATTCCTACACACATCCTGACCGTCCACGGTGTTGGATACCGTTTTGCCCGGGATACCTAAATGAGGCGGCGTATCCCGCTTGCCGCCAAACTCGGCGTCTCGTTCATCCTTGTCATCATCTTGGCCGTAGCGTTGGTCTACGCGCTCATCCTTTGGTCCATCCCACAGCAGTTTGATGAGTATCGGCGCAAGTCAAGAGAGGATTTCGCTGAATCGGTCGAGAGACTGCTCTTGGCACATAGAGAGACGGAGGGAACATGGATGGGTGTGGGAGAGCTCCTCTATCGACCATTCGTTATTTCTCTTGGAGAGGAAAGCCTCGTTGGCAATGTAACCATCTTCGATGTTGAGATTACTCTGATTGACACGAACGGCAGAGTCATTACGTCAACTGACACTGACTGGACGAACCAACAGGAACGTGGCGAGGGTGGCAGCATCTGGCTTTCGGAGGAGCAAGCCAAAGATGGAATTATGCTTATGCTCGACGACACATGGGTCGGGACACTTCGAGTTGGCGATATCGGTAATCCAGGAACGTCCGAATCCATCTTCCTCTCAACGGTCGCTGAATCTGCTTTCATCGGCGGTGGAATCGCCATCGGGTTGGCTCTGTTCCTTTCCACGATCTTGATCATTCAAATATTGCGACCGCTGCGGGTTCTTTCGCGTGTCACGGAACGGGTGGCTGAGGGCGATATGCCCGATGAAGTGAAGCTAAGAACCCATGACGAATTGGGCCGCCTGGGCGACTCGTTCAACCACATGCTGGAAAGCTTGAAACGTTCGGAAACCGTTCGACAGATGATGACAGCTGACATCGCCCATGAGTTGAGGACGCCGGTGACGATCATCCAGGGTACTCTAGAGGCCATCCTTGATGGAATCTATGACTCATCAGAAGAAACCATCGCGCCGATTTACGAAGAAACCCTTCACTTGGGTCGGCTCATTGATGATCTGCGTGATCTGGCACTGGCGGAAGCCGGTGAACTGCGGCTAGAAGAAGAGTCCGTCGATCTTGCGGAACTCATACAGCAAGTCTCCGAGACCGCCTTCTTGTCGCGTGAAGATGCGCCGGATCTGCATCTCGATATACCCAAACTACTTCCAAGAGTTCAGTTGGATCCAAAACGCTTCCGCCAAGTCATCGCCAATCTCCTCAGCAATGCCATTCGATACACGCCGGCAGATGGCGACGTCTACATCCGTGTGCGCCGTGTCAATGGAGAGGTTGAGATGAGCGTCTCCGACACGGGCCCGGGCATTAGAGAGGAAGATCTTCTGCACCTATTCGAGCGGTTTTATCGGGGTGACCCTGCTCGCGGGCGGTCTGCTGGCAGCGGGTTGGGACTGGCCATTGTCAAGCAATGGGTGGAAGCTCACAACGGCACCATCGAAGCCGAGAATCGCAAGAGCGGGGGGGCCCGTTTCGTCATTCACCTACCTATCGAAAGTTGACCCTGTGTCACAACATCCGCTAGCATGCACCATGCTAGATCAGACGTTCCACAATCCGAGCATTGGAGAGATGACGTTTGACGATGTGATCTCGACGATCGTCTCCGAGATGGCAGACGGTTCGAAAGAGCAATTCGAGCTCCTGATTGGCACCGACTCTTCCACATCCAACAACAACCTCGATCTGGTCAGTGCGATTGTCCTCCACAAGATTGGACGGGGTGGACGCTATTTTTGGACACGCAAGCGAGAGCGACGCACACCGTCTCTCCGGCATCAAATCTGGCGCGAGGCATGGCTATCATTCGAATTGGCCCAGCACGTGATCCAGGGCCTTGAATCGAAGTCGTTCTTACAGTTTAACTTGGAGATACACGTTGATATTGGTGAAAACGGCCCTACCAAGGAACTCATCGACGAAGTCGTGGGTATGATTATTGGAAACGGATTGGCCGTTCGCATCAAGCCGCATGCCTTTGCCGCCTCTGCTGTGGCGGACAAACACACCTAGTTCACTCGGTGTCGCGATGGACGAGACGACAGCTCCTTAAAGAACGGACAGATCGCTGTCGTCCTGCCTACGCAATGACGATGGCTCGTTTGCCTCACCGTCGTCTTGCTTACGCGATTACG
>JAGLYB010000142.1 GCA_023132545.1 Candidatus Bipolaricaulota bacterium | reverse complement strand
GGCTTGCTTTGCTTGCCGTCGTCTTTTCGATGAACGAGACGATAGGCTTCGTTTCGAGGGACTTCCAGTGCATTTGCTAGGATTCGAACGATCGACTTGTTGGGAAGATTCTCGTTCTTCAGCTCAACGAGAAGCCGCTCAATTGTTTCCTGATCGGGAGCTCCTAAGGTTTCGGCTCCTTCAACGATCAGGACGAATTCTCCGCGCACTCGGTTCTCTCCTGACAAACGGCTGCAGAGTTCCGAAGCTGTTCCGCGCAGGAATTCCTCGTGGATCTTGGTTAATTCTCGCGCTAGGACGAGTCTTCTCTCGGGAAGACTCTCTGCCAACAGCTGAAGCGAATCCAAAATTCGGTGTGAAGACTCATAGAACACGCAGGTTCCTTCTCGAGATTCCAATGAAGTGAATAGGGATTGGCGCGCGCCTCGACCTCGAGGAAGGGCGCCTTCGAAACTGAATCGATCCAAAGGCAAGCCGGATGCGATCAGTCCAGCAATAGCTGCGCACGGACCGGGAACCGGGACAATGGTATGTCCTGCATCGACTACTGCGCGAACTGTAGGGAATCCCGGGTCGGAGATAAGCGGGGTGCCGGCGTCGGAAATAAGAGCCAGGTTCTTGCCGTTCCCTAGCAGCGAGAGAATCGAAGGGATGCGCTGTCGTTCGGCTCCTTGATAAACGGAGGAGAAGAACGGCGTGCGGATGTTATAGTGTGTGAGTACACGCTGTGAGGTGCGTGTGTCCTCGGCGAGAACGAAGTCGACTGACTTCAGCACTTCGATGGCCCTGTGTGTGATGTCACCCAGGTTTCCAATGGGCGTGGCCACAAGATACAGGATTCCATTCATTGTGCTCTCCCTTGGTGCCCGATCAATGCGGAGGTTCCGGCGATGCGTTGACCGCCTCTTGCTTGGACTCTAGTTCATTGCACATAGGAGGTCAACGCACGGATTGAAGAATGACTCGATGTGCGACAAATGGCGCGCGGCGGCGAGACACAAGTGGTGCATCAGCGAATCGAGTAGAATGAAGATAGCGTTGAGCATGGAGGACGATTGCGAACCCGTCGAGTCTAGGTTGGCCATTGAGCCGGGAGGCAGAGATCATGAGTAGCAGCAATTCAACGATTCTGATCATCACGGGAATCGGTGTGGCCCTGATTGCGGTGCTTTTCCTATTGGGTTCAAACCCGGAACCAACGACAGAAACCGATGTGGTTCTTCCTCCTGTTGCAGCTGTGGAGTCCTACGCAGCCGTTGTGTCTCCGTCGTCCTCTGTCCCCGTTGTTCATGCCGGTCTCGACCGGACAGTCGGTGAACGAGAGAGGGTCGAGCTTTCGGGAGAGGGATACGATCCGAGCGGACTTCCGGTAACGTACATGTGGACTGCCCAGGGAGGGCTGGGATTCTTCGAAAACGCCCATTCCCCGACCACGGTCTTCACATCGCCTTCAGCTTGCAGCTGCGACGATATGGTCATTCTCACATTGACGGTAACCAGCGCCTCAGGAATCAGTGTCTCTGATCAGATGGTGATCTGCGTCCGCGATCCACTGGCCTGCCCCGTCCCGACCTATGAATCGAGTGGATACTTTGTGACGGTGCCCGTTGATGTTTGCCGGGACAACGACGCCGAAGCGACCTGCCCAGCCACACCGTCCGAACCATGTGATTCACCCTGTATAACGGATGCTCCGGTTGACGATGTTTGCGCCAATACAGCGGTTCCGTGTCCCTGCACTGAAAACACCGATTGCACGGTTCCGTGGCAAACGGGATGGCCTTTTGATGCGCAGTCAGGACATGCCAAGGATCGTGCCAAACCGTCGATCGACCGACATTTTCCACGCGAGATGAATGAAGGATCCACCATTGTGCTGGAAGGCTACATTAGGAATCCGGCGTGTCAATCCGTTTGCTACATATGGTCGGTGAGCAAAGGGTGGCTGGAGAACACAAACACGTTGACTCCCATCTACCATGCGCCCGAATCCGATCGACTGGACGGCGAGACTGTCACGATCAGTCTCATTGTCTATGACTCTGCACAAGGGCGAAGCTACGATCAGATTCGCATAAAGATCCGCAACACCAATCCCGGATAGCGAGCAAGGTTAACTCAACATCTAAAGCAAGGCCCCTTTCGGGGCCTTGTTGTGTTGGTCCGAAGACTGGCCAAGGAGGTTAGCCAGGTGCATTTGATGTTATTGTGGGGAGCGGCTATGGAGATGACGTGAGTGACGCGTGAGAGGGTTGTGAAACCGATAATTTGACGGACGTTTTCAAGTAGCATGTATGCATGGACGTTCAATGGACCGATTGGGAACGCCGCGTACTGAACATCTTCATGGAGGGCGAGAAGATCCGGCAATTGCCGGCCAAGCAGAAAAAGAGAAAAGTCATTCTGAAGTGGCTGGCGGCTCAAATTCCTCCTGAGATCAGGATCTCGCATGCAGAGTTCAACCGCCTGATCCAACGGCATCATCCGGATTCGGCCACACTTCGGCGTGAGATGTTCGAATTCGGCTACGTTCATCGAGATCGAGACCACTATTGGCGAGATGTAACTCCACTTGAACCTCGTGTGTAAGTCAATATGTTGAGTGCCGGATGCGAATGATGGATAAACGAGAAGATGCATTGTCCAATCATTGATATTGTACGAGAGAAAGGAGTTCCTCGATGAAGGGTAGTCGGATCATTGCCACCTGGATTGCCATGCTTGCACTCGTTGCCACGCCTTCCGTGCTCGGATCAGCTGACGAAGGATCCGAGACGTGGCTTCGAATCTATGAAGGAGAAAACTACGGTGCATTCTTCGATATCGCGCTGACTGGTGATGGTCATGTGCTGGTTGTCGGCGCTTCGTTTCACTCACAAACAGCCACCACATTGGGAGACGTATTGGTAGCCAAGCTCTCCATGGATGGCGAGATCCTGTGGGAGAATACCTATGGTGGAGACGCCCATGACCAAGGCCTGTATCTTGAGAAGATGGCAGATGGCGGATACCTCATCCTTGGAGAAACAGAATCCATGGGTGCCGGGGGACGGGATCTGTACCTTCTCCAGATCGATGCCCAAGGGGAGCTTGCGTGGGAACAAACATTCGGTGGTACTGAGACCGAGTGGGCCAAGGATATGATTCCGCTGGCCGACAGTGGCTTTCTTCTGTTAGGGGAAACCAATTCATTCAATCAGGATTTCGACGTATATCTCATCCGACTCGACGCAGATGGAGACGAAGTCTGGTCAACGACGTTGGATACGGGTGCCAACGAATCTGGGACCGCTGTCTTGGAAGCCCCCAATGGCGATTTGCTCGTGTTAGCGGTTATCTCCTATCCCGGCGGTAGTTCAGGCATGTATCGCGACTCGCGGCTCTATCGCCTGGACAGTGAGGGGGGCGTGCTTTGGAGCACCCTGTATCGTGGAGACGATAAGCAGGCAGGCGACGCCATGGCTTGGACAACAGACGGAGACATTGTCATTGCCGGTTTGTCCGAGCTGCTGAGCTACAGTACGGCGTTGTTCGATTACTGGCTGGCTCGAGTCGATGCAGAAACCGGAGAGCTCCAATGGAGCCTCATTGAAGGAAGCAAGTACGCGGATGACTACGGTCTCTCAATGTCGGTCAGTAATGATGGCACTTTTTTGGTGTCCGGACTGGGCCGTGGATTCCCAACTCTGGAATTTGATGAAGCCGGCAATGTTGCTTGGATCAGGAATGCTGCTTCAGATCTGGGTATCTATGCAGGATTTGCTGTGCTCGAATTGGAAGATGGAAGCTACATGATCCCCGGCTTCAAGTACCTCCAGCGACCCGGAGACGCCTTTGACGCGGTGTTGCTAAGGTACGTCGATTCTGACACGCTGTAAGTCATCCCGCCGACAAGAGACGAGCGTTCCAAACGAACATCCGGCCCTGATCCGGGTGTTCGTTTCTACTACGAGGATCTCCTCGACGAACCCGATTACTTCGCGCTGGCTCAGCTCTTGTAATCGTCTCGTGGAGGCCCCCAAGCGTCGTAGGCTTTGGTGGTGAGTTCGTCCAGAATGCGGGCACTGTTGTGGATGGCATTTGGAGGAATGCACACTCCGTCTCCGGATCGAAGAACACGTGTCTCATCTCCCATCGTAAATTCCATCATTCCGCGGGTCAGCACTGTGATCTACGAGAACCACGAAGAGTGCCCCGCCTTGTAGGCGGGGATGAATTCGTGGGGTTCAGCTGGGCTCGATGTCCAGCTGAAGCCAGAAGGTTGTTGGA
>JAGLYB010000141.1 GCA_023132545.1 Candidatus Bipolaricaulota bacterium | reverse complement strand
CGAGTTTGAAACCGACATCATGGAGGACCTCAAGATCTCCGAACCATTTCGTCAGGCCTCTGACCTCGATCACGTTTCGCACATCTACTCCTCAGTAGGAAGGAATCGATTGGTGAAGGCGGCCAGTGGATCGATAGCCTTCTCGATCAGTGCGTTCTCGAAAGCCCACGTGGCAAACCGTTCCCACGTTTCCGTTTCCTGATAACCCCACAGCGCTAGGTTGGTTTCGGATTGCCCGGACAGCCATATCTGCGATGCGCGAACAAGCTCAGCATCCAGCTCTGGAGCGAACGATAACAGCATGTTGGCAGCAGCTTCGGGATGCTGAGCTGCGTAGATATAGCCGCGAGCCAGTGCACGCATAAATCGGGAAATAAGATCGGGATCCTCGGAGATCATCGCCTCAGACGCCACGATAACCGGCGTGTAGTAGTCGAGGACATCGGCAAGTTCAACGAGGGGTATATAGATGAAGTCAAGGCCCTGCAGCTGCGCGTGGATCCCCTGCCATCCATAGAAGATCCAGAAGAAGTCGGCGAAATTACGTTTGGCCGCTGTCACGAAATCGAGCATGCCCAGGTTGAACATCTCGACAGTGTCGAAGTCGCCTCCGTGCAGGTCCATGACTGTGCGAATCATCACGGCCTCCAAGTCGCTGCCCCATCCTCCGTAGCGGAGATTCTCGAAGTGGGCCGGCGAAAGCACACCGAGCTCGGCTGGTGCAGCGAATCCTGATGTGTTGTGCGGAAACACAGCAGCAAGTGAAACAATGGGTATATCTTGTGCGCGTGCCATGGTGACGTATTCCTGCATGGAAACGGCAAACTCACACTGTCCGCTGGCAGCCAGTTGAATGGACAGCGTCGGTCCTGGTTGAACGATTTCAACAGACAATCCCTCTTCAGCAAAGTATCCCAGTTGTTGAGCCACCACGATTCCGGTGTGGTTCGTGTTCGGCGTCCAATCCAGGGCGATTCTGACGCTCTCATCAGCCAAAGCACCGATGCTGGCGCAGATCATCCAGCAAGCGGCAAGGACTACTCCAAGCGCGCGGTTACTCATGTCGTTTCCTCCTCATCCAGGGAGTGATTAAGTCGCCGATAGACTCGACGATCTTGAACAGTCCCAGACTTAGCACCATCACAATCACAATGGCTGCGAACAATCGATCGTTGCGAAAGGATCGCTGTGCTCGCGTCATATACACACCAATGCCCCTTGAGCCGCCAAGCCATTCCCCGATGACGGCTCCCAGCACGCTATAGGTCGCTGCGATCTTTGCTCCTGAAAGGATCCCGGGCATGCTGGCGGGAACATAGAGGTGCCGATAGCGTTCCCACTGCGAGGCACCAAACGTGTCCAGCAATTCTCGATAGGACGGCTCCACCGACCGAAATCCTTCGAAAGCGTTGACGGAAATCGGAAAGAAACACACGAAGGCAACCACAAGGATCTTGGCAAGAGGTCCGAAGCCAAACCAGACGAGGACAATGGGAGCGACTGCGATCAATGGGATGGCTTGCAGCAGCACGAGATGTGGATACGTCAGATACCGGGCGATTGTGGATGTATGCATCGCCAAGGCCACGCTTACTCCAATAACCAGGGCAAGCGCGAAACCGACCATTGTCTCGAACATCGTCATCAGAGCATGGTGGAACAACAAGGCAGCGTCCTGCCAGAGAATCCGAGCAACTGTGGCTGGGGTTGGCAAGACATATTCGGGGAACCGGAAGACCCAGATTACCGCATACCAAATCACGAAGAAGAACCCCAGACTCAGGATCCAGCGTACCGGCTCGCGATTCAACCAGCCTGGGAACCGACCCACCTTACAAGACAATGACATACTACCCGGCCTCATCCGGTCCTACCGCATGAACGACAGCCACAACTCCGGATTCCACATCCACGCGGGCGGGTGTGCTCACAACAACATTGGAGATGCCACGACCCTGTCCCCGAAAGAGCTTCTGGCTGGTGAGGGAGTACTTCAATCCCTGTGTGCTGACTGTGGCGAACAACGAGATGGGAAGAAGCGATATGCGATCTCCAGCTCCCGCGTTTTCGAGGGGCAAGCTGCCTTGGATTAGACGAACAGATTCGTTTCCTGAGATCAGTTGAATGGGAATTCCCGAATGCAGTCCCTTCTCGAGCAAGGCCAAATTGGCCATCGTATGGTCGATACGACCCCCGATTGCGCCGAACACGGCGATGGATGCCGGCGCTTGTTCCAATGCCCAATTGATGGCCAACTCCAGATCCGTCCAGTCTTTATCTTCCGGATAGCGCAGGATCTCCATGTTCGGAAATCGCTCTTCGAGTTTGGTCGGATCTGATAGGGAATCTAGGTCGCCAATCAACGTGTGGACCTCGATATCGCATTCGATGGCGTGATCCAAGGCTCCATCCGTGGCCACAACGTGATCAGCATTCTGAACCAGCCTATGTAGTCGTGGGAGAATATCATTCCCGCCCCAGTCGCCGTTCGCCAAAATCAGTATTGCACGTTCAGCCATTCCGCCTCATAGAGGAGTCAACTGCATTTGGATCGAGAGCAGGACGTGCCGAATCCGTTCGTTGTGCCGAGGGTTGGCACAACCGAACTCGCTGAGATTCCCTGCGCTGGCATTACCCAGATCAGGTTCAACGGGTCGAGGTAATCCTCCTCTCAGCCCAGTGATGAGCTCCCCACAACGGGGCAACTGTAGCCGATGTAACGGATAGGTGCAAAAGAAAAGCGGGGCTCAATAACGAGCCCCGCATGAGTGTGTCGTCTCTTGTAACTTCTAGCCTGGAATTAGATCAGTATCGTCGTCAATCACGGCAATAGTGTGAGCGATCAAGAGAGCTGCATTCTCGACATCATCCAAGTGGACAACTTCCGACGGCGAATGCATATATCGACTGGGAAGTCCGACCAGCCCGGCTGCAACACCGGCGCGTGTGACCTGGATGGCGCGGGCGTCGGTTCCCGTCGGCCGAGGATAGCCCTTGGCCTGATACGGGATGTTATTGGCTTTGGCAGCAGCCAATAACAGGCGGAACAGCTTAGGGTTGATATTTGGTCCCCGGGTGACAATGGGGCCCTTGCCCATGTCGGCCTCCCCGATTCGCTTTTTCTCGGAATCCAACGTTGGTGTATCTGTGGAGAACCCAACGTCTACAGCGATTCCTACTTTGGGATCGATGCTGTAGGCAGCTGTGGTGGCCCCGCGTACGCCGATTTCTTCTTGAACGGTGGCGACAGTGTAGATGGCTGCTTTGGGATTCATCTCCTTGGCCAATCGGGCCGCTTCCAGAACCGTGAAGGCTCCCACACGGTCATCCAGTCCCCTGCCAACGAGAAGTCCGTTTCGCAGTTCGGTGAAGTCATAGTCCAAGACGGCGGCATCGCCGATGGCTACAATTCCCAACGCCTCTTTCTTGTCACTGGCTCCGATGTCAATCCACAGATCGTC
>JAGLYB010000140.1 GCA_023132545.1 Candidatus Bipolaricaulota bacterium | reverse complement strand
AATCGCGCTATCCAGCGCCGAAAACTGAGCCGTCGAATAGCCAGCCTCTCTTGGCTGAACAATGGTTGGAGCTTCCTGAGCAACAACCAAAAGGGACAGGGTACAGAGGAACAGTATTCCGATGAGCAACCGTCGAACCATCCACGCCACCTCCAGAATGATATCTTACCATGAACTACCCTTCTTGCGAGGTTGGGTTTCGAATGGAAGCATTTCTCTCACAGAGTCAGCGAACTGACGGCTTCGCTTGTCAGTTCGTCCGAGTTTGACGCTACGCGCCAAACATCGGGTTGGATGACGAAATAGAACGATCGAGCCCTGGCGGAATTATCAGACCGCCTAAAAGAAAGGGCCCTGATTTCTCGGGGCCCATTGCTGTTACGTTATCTAGCACGAGGATCGCACAGATCCTCGTACGAACTCAAAACGCGTAAGCGTTATGAGTTCGCATTTACCAGGTCACAAGAAAGCCGAGCACCCATTCAGTGAGTGCTCCGATTTCGACATCGATTTCCATGCCCATGTTAAATGTGAACTGCGAGGCAATTTGCAACGTCATGTCCGCATCAATGAGAGCGACATCAAACAGCATGGCACCGGCATCAAGGAAGTAGACGGCAAGATCAAAACCAAACGGACCGCAGCAAGCGTTGTCATTTGAACTCACCGCATAGACTTCCCAGTAGGGTGTGCCTGCCAGAAGCCCCGGCTTGGTTCCATCGCCCCAGAAGGACAATGCAGTAAAGGTCACTACGCCAATGTCGCAGGTAATGCCAATGCCCTCAATCGTAATACTGTCCAGTGTGAGGACGGTCCCTGGGCCGACACCGCCTGTGGATCCCAAATCAATGTAGAGATCGAAGCAGGCAGTCGCACCAAAGTCGAAACTCGGGCTAAGGGTCAAGGTTTTGGTCTGTACCGTGAACACAAGCGTGGCGTCAAGGATCAAATAAGGAAGATTGGGAATTACTATTTCTTCAGCCGTGAATACGATATTCTCGAATCCGTCACAATCGAACGAGACCGCTGCCTCGAGAATCGTACAGCAGAACGGGAACCCTAAGCTGATTTCCAAGTCGACCCAATTGAGATCGCAGATATCGTTATCATCGCCACCGAAGGTAAGTTCCACGCCAAGGAGCACGTCGCCGGCAACTCCGGATCCGGTAAGAATGAGCATGACATCGTAGTCTTCAAGCGTGAAGTCGGCACCAAAGCTCACGCCGGCAATCGCAACGTTGATCGTCGTATTCCAACTATCGAACGCGAGAACCACAGGATCGAAGCCAAGGGATGAAGTCAATGTGAATGCACCGAGTGTGCCGGCTACAGCGAAATCCTGATCCGTCCATCCACCTTCGTCAAGATCGGTGATGGATGTGAAGGTCCAACCATCCACCGAGTAGGCCACTGTCAATATCGAAACAATGCCAAGGGCGTCGTTGAAGCCCGTCTGCTGCGGGTCGATGATTATGTCTGTGTCCCAAGACCCGGACAGCGTTGCGGCTATGCCGCCAAACGCCGTACCCAATACCAGAATCAAGCCAAGCACGAGAGTCTTTCTCACTGCCGATCAACCTCCTACGCTGTCTTGCTTGTCTATCCATACCCAATCACAAGAGGCGCTGGTTTTCAGAATCGAGAAGGAAGCATCACGCGATGTACTCCCCTCCCTCAACAGAACCCTGTCCCACCCCATCATAGAACTGTCGAAAAGAGGCAGAAGACACGTAGGCCTTTACTGTGTTGTCCATCTGGCCGTTCGAGGAAAGACGACTGTCTGGAACGAGAGGGTAAGAGAAGAAAAACTGTATCTCGCAGAGTCGGCGAACGCGTACTGCCCCAAGAGGGGCAGTACGTCGGAGTTTGGCGAAAGAACGCCAAACATCCGAGTTGGTGAACGAAGCGGGAAAATTCTCTCATGACAGCTCATCCACACGAGAGTGCGTACTGCCCCAAGAGGGACAGTACGTTGGAGTTCGGCGCACAGCGCCGAACATCCTGGTTGGAAAGGGGAAGTATGCTAGATCGTGTTCCGTACATCACCTCACAGGATCGAGAATGCTAACTCCGTGAGTTAGCATTCTCGTGGCAACGATGAACAAAAGAAAGGACCCCGATTTCTCGGGGCCCATTGTTGTTACGTTGCCTAGCACGAGGATCGCATAGATCCTCGTACGAACTCAAAACGCGTAAGCGTTATGAGGTCGCGTTTACCAGGTGACCAAGAAGCCGACAGTCCACTGCGTGAACCCAGCGCCATCAACATCGATCTCAAGACCCATGTTGAAGGTGAACTGAGAGGCAATCTGCAGCGTCATGTTGGCGTCGATCACGGCAATGTCAAACAGACGAATGCCATCATCAAGGAAGTAGAAGGCCAGGTCGAAGCCGAACGGTCCACAGCAACCGTCGTCGTTCGTGGAGATCGTGTAGACCTCCCAATACTCTTCGCTACCGTCCCAGATGGAAATACCGGTGAAGGTAACCCCTCCGATGTCGCAGGTGAGACCAATACCGTAGATGTAGATGTCGCCGAGCGTCAGGTGATCGCCCTCTGTGGCTACGTCAATGTACAGGTCGAAGCAGACGGTGGCGCCGAAGTCAAACGCAGGTGTAAGTACGAGCGTCTTCTCGTCCATCGTGAAGCAGAGTTCTGCGCTCAGCGTCACGTAAGGCAAGTTCGGAATTGCAATTCCAACTACCGAGAAGCATGCATCTACGAATCCGTCGCAGTCAAACTCGACCTCTAGTGCAATGTCTGCACAGCAGAACGGGAATCCGATGTCGATCGTAATGCCGGCCCAGTCAAGGTCGCAGCCATTGCCAGCAACTGGTTCTGGGTCTGGACCCGGGACGTAGGTTACGTTGCCAAAGGTGATTTCCACGCCGACGGTCACGTCGCCGGCAACACCGGAACCAGCGAGCACGAGTACGACGTCATTTGGATAGAGCGTGAAGTCAGCGCCGAAGGTAACGCCGGCGATGGAGACAGCGGCCGTCGTGTTCCAGCTACCGAAAGCTGGCGTCACGGGGTCGAAGTCAAGTGCGGACGAAAGAGAGAACGCGCCAAGTACTCCGGCTACGGAGAAGTCCTGGTCCGTCCATCCCGTCTCATTAAGGTCGGTGACGGACGTGAACGCCCAGTCTCCCACCGTATAGGTAACCGTGAGCACCGACACGAGGCCGATGGCATCGTTAAAGTTCGTCTGCTGAGGATCAATGGTCACATCCGTGTCCCAAGAACCACTCAGCGTCGCGGCGAGGCCGCTAAAGGCCACACCGAGTACACAAATAAGGCTAAGTACGAGAGCCCTTTTCATTATTGACTAACCTCCTTACGCAGTCTTCCTAACATTACATTTCGTTGCTTGTTACAAGCTTGTGACAAGAAGCGTTGCTCTCCAGACAGAGAGAAATTTTGCGCGTCGGTCAACCACCTCCAAGTCTTAAGATTCGCCTCTCCACTAGATCTTGATCCATCATAGTCATAGGCCCGTTTGAAGTCAAGTGATGTGTGTTACACTCGACACTTTTCGCCATTCCCGAGCCCCAGATATCGGCACATCCTACAATCCTAAGGTAGCCAGAGCAATCCCGATGATGCCGACTAACAAGGCAGTCAAAGAAATAAAGAAATTTGCCTGCACTCGTTTAGCCAATGTGCTTGAGCTGGAAGTGGAAAATTCTTGAATCTGCGTATCCAGTTGTGCGATTTCCAGCTCGGTTTGTGAGACACGGTTTTCCAGCGTCGAATAGTCCACTCCCTGGGACGAGCCCAACTGCGACTGCAAAATCGTGACATCGTCAGACACCTTAAAGATCAGGTCCTTGAGCACGTTGAGATCTTCCAACGTGACTGATTCGGGATTGTTTTGCATGTATTTGATAGCGCGTGAAATCATGGCTGCAGCGTCGTAACGATTGAGCGCAGTGTCGCCCTCATATCGTCCGCCCGGGAGCCCGGTGATGATTCCTCGTGCAGCCAGATACTCCAAATCCGCATACGCCCAATGATCTCTGGGCACATCCGTAAATAAACCACCGGTGTTCGGCGGCTCAACATGACCGTTTCC
>JAGLYB010000014.1 GCA_023132545.1 Candidatus Bipolaricaulota bacterium | reverse complement strand
ATGTCTCCGTAAATTCCGCGCGTCAGAGCGGGCGGGAACGGACTGAGGATGGCCAGGTAGCCGCCTTCGTTCGGTCCGAGCGGAGCGCCACCGGAGTCCAGGATGTCGCCCAGAACGCCGGGGAACGTTCGGCCTGCAATCGTGGGCATGAAGGGGCCGATACCGGGCAGGTTGTTGACCATGTTGGCGCCGGTTTCCGTCTGCCACCACGTGTCGATAATGGGGCAGCGTCCACCGCCGATTACGTTGAAATACCACATCCAGGCATCGACGTTGATGGGCTCGCCAACAGTTCCAAGCAGGCGTAGCGAAGACATATCGTACTTTGCCGGCCATTCGTCGCCCCATTTGACGAACATGCGAATGGCTGTAGGAGCCGTGTACAACTGCGTGACCTTATGCTTCTCGATGATGGCCCAGAAGCGTCCATTGTCAGGAGCATCCGGGGATCCTTCATACACCAACGTGGTGGCACCGTTCATTAGCGGCCCGTAGTTGATATAAGTGTGACCGGTGATCCATCCCACATCGGCTGTACACCAGAAAATGTCGCCCTCGTGCATGTCGAAGTTCCACTTGGCGGTGACGTAGCTCTGCACTGCGTATCCGCCTGTCGTATGCATGATGCCCTTCGGCTTGCCGGTTGTTCCCGAAGTATAGAGCAGGAACGACAAGTCTTCGGAATCCATGGGCTCGGCCGGGCAATCGGCGGATGCATTGGCTACGATATCGTGGTACCAGACATCTCGACCTTCGGTCATGCTAACTTCTGCACCCGTACGCTTCACGACAACGAGCGTCTTCACGGGAGAGTTTTCTACGCCGGCGTCAGCATTCTTTTTCAAGTTGATGGCCTTACCGCGGCGATAGTATCCGTCGGCAGTGATGACGACCTTCGCATCACAGTCCACCATGCGATCGCGGAGCGATTCGGGGCTGAATGCTGAGAATACGACTGAATGTGGAGCGCCGATGCGTGCGCAGGCCTGCATGGCGATGACGGCTTCAGGAATCATGGGGAGGTAGATGCCGACGGCATCTCCCTTCTTGACTCCCAGATCCTTCAGTGCATTTGCAAACTTGCTTACGCGTTCATGAAGCTGCTTGTACGTCAGCTTGACGGCTTCTTCATCAATCGGCTCGGGTTCCCAGATCAGGGCGATGTTGTCGCCCTTGCCGGCTTCAATGTGACGGTCGAGAGAGTTGTAGGACAGATTGGTCTTTCCGCCCACGAACCACTTGTAGGCGTGCGGTGCGAATTCATAGGTCTTGTCCCACTTCTTGAACCAATGAAGTTCCTCGGCATGTCCTGCCCAGAACGCTTCCGGGTCGGCGTTGGCTTGCCCGTAGATCGCCTCGTCGGACACCCATGTTCGTTTTTTCAGTTCCTCAGTCGGCCAAAAGACATTTTCTTTGTTGGGATCTTTCTTTATCCACTGTATTGCGTCCGGCACGGTTGAACCTCCTACGGTTTTCCCTAGTAAGGATGCGCCGATACTAGCCAATGTGTGCGGCATTCTCAATGCTAGAAATCCAGGAAATGAAGAAGATTGACCAGCCACGGGGCTGCGAAATAGACGCGGTAGACGGGAAGGCTCAGATGAATGCGGCGAATGTACTGCTGGGTCTCAGGAAAAGCTAGTTCTAGATTGCCATCCCAACGTTCTGCATTCGTTGGACCTGCGTTGTAGGCCATCAGGGCTTCGTCTGGAGTGTGGAATCGATCGAGCAGGTAGCGCAGATACCATGTCCCCAACTGGATATTCAACGCTGGATCTGTCAAGTGGGCTAGCGAGTAATCACTCAGACCTAATTGCTCAGCGATCCAGGCACCGGTTTCCGGCATGATCTGCATCAGCCCGATCGCACCGACTGGGGACATGTCATCTGGTTGGAATCGGCTTTCGTTGCGAATCACCGACGCAACCCACGCTGGTTCGAGATCATGGGAGGCACTCCACCCGAGGATCTGTTCGCGAAAGCCGAGCGGAAATAAAGCTTGAAGTCCGATAAGGCCGACCAACAAGATGCCTAAAGCACAGACGATACCGAGAATAAGGCGGCACTTGCATCGACGTTTTCGTGCGAGGGGGGGCATGATCACCTATGATACGCCGAATCCACTATAATTCTTGAATCCGTTCCATTCGACGACGCACAAGGGGAGGGTATGAAGAAATTCTTGCTTTGGCTGAGAACGATCTTTGTCAGCGGTCTGCTGGCCATCCTCCCTGTGGGGGCTACGGTTTATATCTTGTTGCTTTTGTACCGAATGATCGATCGATTCGTTGGCAAGAACACCCCGTTTGGATTGACCATCGAACGTGCCATGGGGAGATGGGTTCCCGGCCTTGGTATCGTTATTACCATTCTGCTGATATTCTTGATTGGGTTTGTCGTGCGCAGTGTCCTAGGACGTGGTTTGCACTATTACTTCGAACGGATTTTCTTCTGGTTTCCGGGCGTACGAAAGATGTACGGAACCCTCAAGCAGTTCACCCATGCCCTGCTCAACCGATCCTCGACATCATCGTTCCAACAAGTGGTGATGTTCGAGTACCCGAAAGAGGGGATAAACGTCTTGGGGATGGTAACCAACGAAAACTTAGGCAAACTCCAAGACGCAACGGGTGAAGATTGTGTGCTCGTTTATACCCCGACGGCCCCCAATCCACTGTCGGGGTACATGCTTATTATTCCCAAACGGCTGTTGACCTATATCGATATGCCGGTGGAAGATGCCTTGTCGATGGTTGTATCCAGCGGCTCGGCTCTTCCTGACTCCCTCAGGACGACTCAAATCGTAGAGGGGAAAGACAACAAACGCTCCTGGATGTCTCCTTTCCGGAAGCGTTCGTAGAGGCGGTGAATCGATGTCGATCTTCAAAGACAAACAATACCTTCGTGTCAATGTAGACAAGGCCCCGGACGATAGTCTGTGGATGAAGTGCAAGGCTTGCGGCGAGCTGATCTTCAAACGCCGTGTTCGTGAGAACAACAACATCTGTCCCAGCTGTGGTGAGTATTTCTTCCTAACCGTGGAAGAGCGTATCGAGATGCTGGTGGACGAAGACAGCTTCGACAATATCTCCAAGAGCATCGAAGCAGCGGATCCGCTGAAGTTCGTGGATCGCAAATCCTATCAAGATCGCATCGAGCAGGCGCAAGGAGTGACCGGGATTCCTGATGCCATTGTAGTAGGCAAGGCGACCATCAACAGCGTTCCCGTGATTTTGGGGGTGATGGATTTCCGATTCATCGGCGGCAGTATGGGGTCGGTGATGGGCGAGCAGATTTGCCACGGTATGGAAACCGCCATACAGGATCGCCGCCCGTTCATCCTGGTGTCGTCTTCGGGCGGCGCCCGCCTGCAGGAAGGTCTTTTTTCGCTGATGCAGATGGCGAAAACGACAGCAGTTCGTGCGAAACTGGCTGAAGCCGGATTGCCGTTCATCTCGATCATGACCTACCCTACATCGGGCGGTGTGCAGGCCTCGATTGCCAGCCTGGGTGATGTCATCATTGCCGAGCGCGGTGCCATGATCGGGTTTGCCGGACGGCGGGTCATTCAGCACACGATTGCGCAGGAATTGCCGGCTGATTACCAGACAGACACGTTCGCCTTCGAACACGGAGCTATCGACCGGGTTGTCCAACGGGCGCATATGCGCGAGGAACTTTCCTCTCTACTCGGGTTCTTCGCGGAGGTAGCATGAGCAACGAACGCACCTTAGATCTGCTTGAGACAAAGATTGAGGAGCTGAAGCAACTCAATGAGATGGACGGCATGGATTTGTCCAGTGAGATTGCCAAGCTGGAGACAAAACTGGTCGAACTGCGCAGGGAGCTTTACTCGAATTTATCCGACTGGGAGCGGGTCAAGATCGCGCGCAATCCGAAGCGCCCTTATTCTCTGGACTACATCAATACGATCTTTACGGGGTTCTATGAGTTACACGGCGATCGTATGATCGGCGATGATCGTGCCTTGCTGACCGGCTTGGCCAAATTGGACGGCCGAACCGTAATGCTTGTGGCTCAACAGAAGGGCCGATCCACTGAAGAGAACACGGAACGATTTTTCGGGATGACTCGTCCGCAAGGCTATCGAAAGGCGGTTCGTGCCATGAAGCTGGCCGAACGCTTCGGGTTTCCTGTGATTACATTCATCGACACGCCGGGTGCCTACCCGGGCGTGGAATCTGAAGAAACCAACATCGGCGGAGCGATTGCGGAGAGCTTACTTACGATGTCACAACTACGAATACCTATTCTATCTGTAGTCATCGGTGAAGGTGGGTCGGGCGGTGCATTGGCCATCGGACTGGCCGATCGTGTCCTGATGCTGGAAAACGCGGTGTATTCAGTGATCACTCCTGAGGGGGCTGCCGCCATCCTTTGGAAAGAGAAGGACAAGAGCGAGGAAGCCGCCACTGCCCTCAACCTCACTGCCGAACATCTGTCCGAATTGGGATTGATCGATGCTGTCATTCCAGAACCATTGGGCGGGGCACACAAGGATTTCGACCAAACGGTCGAGGCCCTGACGTCAAGCTTGGTCGAATTCTTGAACGAGCTGCAAAAGCTCGAACTCGACAAGTTGCTTGACGCGCGATTTGAGCGCTATCGCTCAATAGGTAGCTATCGTGAATTGGGTGCGCTCTCCGAAGAGCCGTCTTCAGACGGATCGGCAGACGTGGAGTCAGCCCCTGCGGAGTCACCGGACGAATGAAACGAATGCTGCTCAGCGTAGGCAACCGCCTGTCACACGATGACGGGGTTGGTCCTGTCGTTGCTGAGGGCTTGGTTGACTCGGACTGGATCGCCATTGACTGCGGAACGGCGCTGGAGAATGCGGCTGGTATTGTATCTCGCGAACAACCAGATCTATTGGTGATTGTCGATGCCGCAATCATGGGCAAGGAGCCAGGCGATTTTCTCCGCTTGCCGATTGGTGCCAACGACCGTATGTTGGCGTCAACGCACGGGTTGCCTCTATCTTTTGTGCTTGGGAACATCGAATCCGCGACCAAGGAAACCGTCCTCATCGGCATTGAGCCGGCGGATTTGTCCTTCGGAGAAGGGTTGTCTCCGGCTGTTGATACGTCGGTACGTGTACTCATCGAACACCTTCGTCATGCCACAATCTGGACGTGATCCCCAAGCACAAATCGTATCTCTAGAAGTCACTGACAGTTTGTTCCCGGTTTCCTCCTTGAGTGGAGCGGCAAAACAGGATAGTCGGGGTTGAGAGCATAGTGATTTAGCGATATAAGTGTCGACAATGTCAATGTACTGCCGAGCATCTACAGAACGAATCGACGAAACGGAAACCTATGGGAGTCCTGTAAGGAGGCCTTGATGCCATTTTGTGGTGGTGACAGATTGTTGGAGGCCTATCGGCTTGCTCAACGCGATGGCTATGCGTTCATGGCAAACAACGTGGCCGAATCCAACATATTCCTCGGGCTGATCGCTGCCTATACCGAGGCTCGATCGGATCTTCTCGTACAAATCAGCCCCGGTGCTGCGAAATTCGCTGGAGGCGGAGACAAACAAGCTGGGTTACGGGCCCTTTCCAGGATGATCCAGGAAATCGCGAATGCTTTTCCCATTTGCGTATTCATCAACCTGGACCACTTCACGGTCAACGAAAGGGATCTCATCGAAGACGCGATCGAGCATCAATTAGTTTCTTCGATCATGATCGATGCCTCCAAAGAGCCGTTTGACGACAATGTCCGCATCTGCCGCGAAGTGGCTGATCGCGCCGCGGGAACAGGCATCCTTATTGAAGCCGAGTTGGGGAAGATCAAGGGTGTGGAGGATGAAATCTCTTCTGACGATGCCTTGTACACGAATCCCGAGGAAGCTGTTGAATTCGTTCAGCGTACCAACGCCGATCTGTTGGCTATCTCTGTAGGAACTCAACATGGCGTATCCAAGGGACGAACGTTGGACCTGCGAGTGGATTTGGCGGGCAAGATCCGTGAGCGACTGCTTGACAGCGGTCTGAAAACGCCGCTGGTTCTTCATGGATCCTCTGGATTGTTGCCAGAGCAAGTACGGGAGATGATCGAAAACGGCATCTGTAAGCTCAACAAGGACACGCAGTATCAATATGTCTATGGACGAGCGGCTTGCGAATTCTATCGTGACCATGCCGATGCGATGATTCCTCCTGCGAATGTCGAGGATGACATCTTGAATCTATTCGCCGCGTCCGACTGGAGCCCAGATAAGTCACAGTTTGATCCGCGCGTGGTGGGGCGAAGCGTTCAGTCGCGGATTGGAGATATCGCAACACAATTGATTCAACAAGCCGGAAGTGGCGGGAAAACACTGGTCTCCGAGAAGGAGTGTGCTTCGTGAGAGTCGGTGTCTTAACTGGGGGTGGGGATTCGCCGGGTATCAACGCGACCCTTCGCTCGATCGTCCGATACGGCGCAAAACATGACGTCGAAGTGGTCGGATTTCTAGAAGGTTGGCGAGGGCCGATAGAGAACCTCGTTCAGCCCCTGACCATGGCTGATGTGTCAGGCATTCTGCATATCGGCGGAACAATTCTCGGTAGCTCGCGAACCAACCCATTCAACGAGCCAGGCGGGCCGGAGAAGGTCATCGAAACGATGAGGGTCAATGCCATCGATAGCCTGATCGCCATTGGAGGCGATGACACGATGGGTGTTGCCCATCGACTGGCGGAACATGGAGTGAAGGTCATCGGCATCCCGCAGACGATTGACAATGACATCGCTTGTACCGACTACTCTCTCGGGTTCTTCTCAGCATTGGAAGCGATCACCGATGCGCTTGATCGTCTGCACACGACGGCGGCATCGCATCACCGCGTGCTCATCCTTGAAGTGATGGGGCGCGACGCCGGGTGGCTCAGCCTGATGGGCGGCGTGGCCGGTGGAGCCGATGTTATCCTTCTGCCAGAAGAGCAGTTCAATATCGATTCGATCTTCCGCCAGATCAAGCGTCGAGAGTTGCTGAAAAAGCGCTTCAGCATTGTCATTGTTGCGGAAGGTGCGACGCCGGAAGGGCTTGGCGGCCACCAAGTTGTTGATGAGGCAGAACAGGACGCATTCGGACACATGCGACTGGGCGGCGTGGGACAATACATTGCCAATCAGTTGTCGGAGCGCATGCACATACCGGTACGTGTTACCAATCTTGCCTATCTTCAGCGTGGTGGATGTCCGGCGCCGTTTGATCGAATTCTGGCGACTCGGTTCGGAGCCGCCGCCATCGAATTCGTTCTTGCGGGCACGTTCGACGTTATGACTGCGCTTCATGGCATGAAGATCGAGAGCGTACGCCTCGGCGATGCTCTAGGGAAGCCGCGCCCGGTTCCCGAGGGATTGCTGTACTTGGTCGACCTGTTCGAATAGTCGATTGGAACATTCTGTTCGAACAGTGGATAGAGCCGATCAATACCGGGGGTTATCCGTGCGAATCAGTCAGCGCGACAACCCCCCGTTGGTTTTGTCCATCAACAAACACGCTCATACCTTTCGGAAAGGTGTAGTGTGTGATGAACTCATCCTGGTATGCGATCGCCGCTTTCCCAAGCAATTCTCGATTCAGTTGATCTCCAAACTCCTCGTGAAACGGAAGGTACAGCACGCCGCTGGCCACCATGTCAGCATAAAAGTGCGTGCCGTATGACAGCTCGGGGGAGAACGTTGCTGTGGACATCTCAACGATAACGGCCGCCCCCGATATTTCGTTGTACTGAGCAGGGACACCAAGCTGCGGATTGCTCGATCCCCATCGTCCCGGCCCGATCAGGATATAGGGCTCGTCTTCCTGATCCAGCTGCTGATTGATCCGTCCGATTGCACGAGCGATGTCGAAGGCATGATCCCACCGATAGGCTTCCGGATTGACGAACACAAGATGGTTGATATTCGCGAGCTGCCCATTTCCCAACACATTGCTGCATTCCATGATCATTCGGTCCGGCGATATCTCGGGAATGGGAATCTCTCGATGTTCGGGACGTATGCCGAGGGGGCGTACCTGCAGTACGACGAAGAGCGGCGCGCCATGCAGCGATGCCTCTGGGCTTGAGAAATCGATAGCGAATTCAATGTCGATTGGATACTCGAGTAGCTCTTCCAGCGATGCGAGCGTTTCCCTAATTAACGGCGTAAAAGGCATGATCGTCTGGCCTTCGATCAAACGCGTAAATGATGCCACAAATCGCTCGTTGGATTTGACCATGGCCGCTGTGGAAAGCGGATCACGTAGTGTTCCGTCGTCGGTTACTATGGAGCAGATCTTTGCCAACAATGGATTGGATAACGCATTGAGTCTGCGTTGGCTGAGTCGACCGGACTCCATGTCTAGTACGTCTACTGTTTCTTGTGACGAGCGAATGATGGTACGGACATCCGACCCCTCGGGCCGCAATCCCGGCATCTTGGGGGAGAATACACGCGCATATTCGCGGCCGACGGCACGCGTGCCTGTACCGACGACTAGACGAACAATGCCGTCCTCCGGCTTGAGACGCGTTGTCCAGGGGTAGTAATTGGTGGAAAACGCCACTCCACCCACAAGAGGGTAAAACAGACCGTGGCTATATTGGCTTCCGACCATATTCTGCACCAGGATGGCCATTTTCTCGTTCCGCCAGTCCAATTTATGACGCTTGCGATAGGCACGCGCATTGGTGTTGAAGGTGGAGGCATACACTCGCTTGATTGTATGGATCAGTTCATCCAGCCGTTGCTCAAGGGGACCGCGATTGGGCAGGAAATCCGACAGATAAATCCCCGCGAACGAATGGTCGGTGTTATCTTCCATGACCGAGGATGATCGAACGGCCAAAGGGCGCGTTTCCCTCTCCAGGAACGGAATGAGTTTCTCTCTCCACTGCATTGGGAACGAACTGTCAACGATTCGGTTT
>JAGLYB010000139.1 GCA_023132545.1 Candidatus Bipolaricaulota bacterium | reverse complement strand
TTACGCAGCCCCCAAAGAACCCGGATCTCGTCCGGCGAGTTCTCAATGGCCGGCGCCCCCTGCCGGAAAGGCACCCCTATCGGTTGGAGATGCAGGTGGCGCCGTGTGATGTGCACATGAAGATTGATCAGTCCGGGAATAACCGTCATCTCCGTAGCGTCAACAACTTGTGCATCAGGCTCGTCGATCCGTGCTGCGACCTGAGTGATCTTGCCGTCAGAGATTAGGATGTCCGATTGAGTTGATTCGTACGGAGGAAATGGGTTACGCAGTGCTCCACCGCGTATCAGTATCTTTGCAGATAGGGCTTCTACCACGCAGGATCTCCTTAGTTGTCGCGCTAGTCCCAAACCGCCGTGCGAACTTCATCGATGAACCTCGTGACGTGCGATTTGAGGATGTCTGTCGTCTTTGTCACATCTCCGTCCGAGAGTGCCTGAATCAGCCGCTCGCGGTCCTTGATCAATTCATCCCAATACGTGTGTTCATTGCTCACGTAGTACCAAAGGCGCATGACTTGATTCCGCATCAGGTCGGCAACTTGGCTGAGAGAGCGGTTCTTCGAGGCGAGGTTAACAAGTTGATGGAACTCGGAATCCAGTCGGATGAGTTCTCGCCGATCGGTGACTTGTTTCATCTGTTCAAGCAGGGCACGCATCTTCTCCAATTCGTCTTCACGAACCCGCTGCGCCGCCAGCCGAGCAATCTGCTCAACCAGTAAGAGACGAGCTTCCAGCATATCTTTGAGGTCGTGCAGATGAACTTCCGTAACACGCGCGGTGCTGTTCGGAACGCGGTGCACCAGACCATCAGCCTCGAGCCGGATGAGCGCTTCACGCACAGGAGTTACGCTGACTCCCATTTCTTCTGCAAGTGCATTGGTGTTGATTGGCGACCCCGGTTGGATCTCTAGAAGGATGATTCGTTGTCTGATGGTCTCGTATACGCTTGACGTCACAACATATCTCCTGTATAGCGCGCTTGTAATCAGAATATATGATTAATATACGATTGTCAACTTGGTCTGACCTTCACCCCGAGTCAGGACAGGGCCCGCTGCTCCCATCCGCTACCGATACGTTCACACTGGCCTTGGTGGGGTCACTTGCATATACTGGCGCCTTGGTTGTAGGACCCGCGGGGGAATCAAAGGGAGGCAAGCGTGAGCGATACAATGGTGGAGCACGCCATCGCCATTCAAACATCAGGCATCTCTAGGGTGTTTAAGAAGTTGCGCGCCGTAAATAGCGTGAACCTCACCATCCAGCAAGGAGAGCTGTTCTCACTGCTGGGGCCGAACGGTGCCGGCAAGACGACCACCATCAAGATGCTGTGTTGTCTGCTCAAGCCAAGCAGCGGTACGGCCACGATCATGGGGCACGACATCCAGAAGGACCCCCTGGCCGTGAAGCAGATCATTGATGTCTCGCCACAGGAGACGGCACTCTCCGAGAATCTCAATGCATGGGAGAACCTAAACCTGACCGGCAGAAGCCACGGTCTTGAGAAGAGCGTGGTGCGGCAGAGGTCGCAGGAACTACTCGAGATGATGGGCTTGATGGACAGGTCCAAGGAGCGTGTCAAACGCTTCTCCGGCGGGATGAAGCGACGGCTCAGCATTGCTATGGCGCTTGTGTCCGACCCTCAGGTGCTCTTCTTGGACGAACCGACTCTTGGTTTGGACCCACAGTCCAGAGCCGCCATGTGGGAACACATCAATCAGATCAAGGGCAGCAAGACGGTGATGCTCACGACCCACTACCTGGAAGAAGCCGACTCCCTCGCCGACAGGATTGCCATCATGGACGAGGGAAGAATCGTGGTCCTGGGAACATCTCAGGAACTCAAGGACGGCATCTCAGAGCAGAGTGTGCTGCGCGTGGAAGCAGAAGGCCTGACTAACGATGTCGTCGAAAGGCTCCGAGAGATCTATCCTGAAGTCACGGTCGTTGATGGGGGCGTCGAAATCCGAGCCGAGAAACTCGATCTCTACGAGATACTGGACTTCCTGCGGCCGCGGGGCATCGTCGTTCGATCCACGCAATTAAAGCAAGCTTCGCTGGACGACGTTTTCCTACATCACACAGGACGGGAGTTGAGAGAATGAGATTCCTCGAGTTGGCAAAACGGAACCTTAAGGAGAGTTTTCTAGATCCCCTATCCCTTGGGCTCACCATCGCATTGCCCATTGGCTTGTTCTTCATTCTGCAAACTCTCGGAAGGATCGAGGATCTGTTCAAGCCCACTATGTTGGCGCCTGGAATCGTCCTATTTGGCTTTGTGATGATCGTATTCAGCTCGGGCTTCCTGTTGGCGCGGGATCGAGAGAGCTCATTGCTGGCAAGGATGCTGACAGCCCCCTTGCGGCCGAGTGATTTCATTGCTGCCTATGCCTTGCCGTTCATTCCTATCGGAATCATCCAAGTCGCCGCCATCTATGGCATCGGAAGCTTCCTTGGACTTCGAATCTCGGGCAACGTAGGCCTTGTCATGTTAATCCTCTTCGTCATGTGCTGCGGCTACATTGGCATTGGGATGATTCTTGGCTCGCTAGTCTCCACAAGGCAACTCGGCTTCACCTACATGATCGTCCTGTTCCCAACCATCTTCTCAGGCGCCTGGATGCCGGTGGATATGATGGGGGAGGGATTCAACCGAGTCGTGCATTGTCTACCTTTCGCTCACGCGCTTGACGCAACGCGGGCGATCATGATTGACGGTGCCGGCTTCTCCGATATCGCTACGAACTTCCTGTGGGTCCTCGGCTACAGCGTGGCATTCCTCGCTCTGGGCGTCCTCTCATTCAAACGGAGGATGTTGGAATAGTTGCCAGACGATCGTTGGATCCACAAGGAAGACACCTTCGGGCCAGCATTATCTTGGTTGGGCACGCATTCTTCCTGCGAGAGTTCATAACCAAGAGACACCAAGAAAGAAGACCAGACCCCCAACCGACCCCCAACCAATGAGACGAAAGCGAGAATGGATTGCCTGATCAGACAGCCACTGATGCGAAATAGAAGGCCTGCCCACACGCATTTCGCTGCGTCAATCTTCCAGATAAATTGATTCGCCGGGGTATTTTGCCATTGCTGTCTTGTGCTTCTTGAATCCAAGCTTGTGATAGAAATCTTCCGCCCCAAACGCCGACGTTAGACCGATAAGCAAGCTCTCGCTTCCATCCAGCAGCTCCTCCATTATTCCCCTGCCTACGCCCGTCTTCTGACAATCAGGCCGAACCGCCATATCATGGATCCATCCGTAACACACACCATCGGATATCAATCTGCCTGCACCGATGATTCTGTCTCCATCCCATGCAGTAACGATCTTGTAGCTATTGAGAAACGCCTCTTTGATCCTCTCCAGATTCTCGGCTCTTCCCAAGCCTACAACCCCATCCGTTTCAAAATAGAGCTGGAGCAATGATTCCCAGTCGATGACGTCGATTCCCGTCTTATAATCAATCACTCTTGTCCATTCCTTTCACTACTGCGGCTTCTTATTTCGATTGCGAGCAAGGACTAGCGCACACAGGTGCGCATTGGCGTTAGCTCCCGCTCATTCGGGAAAACGGCGGTATGCGTTCTCGCTCGAACTCGGCTTATAGATGGTGGCACGTCTATTTAATTTACTCATCGCTCCGGCAGTATTTCCTTCACCCGACCAACCTCGCCAGTTTCAAGGCGGACTTTGATTCCATGCGGATGTGTTGGAGACTTTGTCAAAATATCTTGCACAACGCCACGTGTCAGATTACCGCTACGCTGGTCATGCTTCTGAACAATCTGCACCTCTAGACCAGGGCTGATCTTGTTTCTTCCAATTCCACTCATCTTGTCCTTTCCGAGAAGTTGTCGCTCCCTGTCTTTGGCGACTAATCTGCCCAACGATCTCGCCATGGCGGTTCGAGTCTAGCATCAGCAATCTGGAAAAAGAAACTCTGCCCCTCATTACAAGAGCAACTCTATCGAGTCCAGCTGGAGAGTGGACGCATCTGAGAGCAAAGGGACTTCATATCTCTGGAGTTAACAATCGTCTACTGATACAAAATACAATGGTAGACCCTCAAGACTCCCTCCCTGTACCTTGGACTAGGCAACTGAACTCATGGGAAATCTAAAGAATAAAGATCTGACCCCGGAGACGACCACGCACACTTGCATTGCGGGGCTCGTCGCTCAGTTCACCCTCGCACGCCCCCATCGTCTCTATGACTACTATTCTCTCATGTGATGCTCAAGCGAACTCAGGCAAGCTAAGGGCGCTATTGCACGTGCATCCTACATTCGGAAGGCTACACGGACAACTCCGCGACTCAATGGAATGGGGTATGTGTCCCCCGATTTATCGGCTGACAGCCGATAACATAGCCATCAATCGCTGTAAGAATAATTTGACATTCCCTTCGCGGAGTTGTAACCTTTTTCTTACACGACATCAAACTGGAGGCCATCATGTCCTACGCTCGAAAATACGCGATTACTGCAGCGATTGTCTGGACCCTGATTCTTGGCGGACTCATCGCCGTCGTTCTCGGACCAGGCGCTAGCCAATT
>JAGLYB010000138.1 GCA_023132545.1 Candidatus Bipolaricaulota bacterium | reverse complement strand
GAGTTGGTGTGGGAGTTGGTGTAGGTGGCGGGTATCTGCCGCAGGGATTGTCGTAGATGAAGATCTCGTACCAAAGGAACTGGCCCGTCGCTTCCCACCGGAAGATCGCTTGCGGCGACGCAATTGACGTTGTTACGTCTCCGACACACGGTCCGATCGGTTCGATCGACTCCAGTGTGGCCTCGCCGATCGGCTCGAGACAGATGTTGGGGTCAGCCGGCATTAATAAAGTGATCTGGATGAAAAGCAGGGAGATCGAGAACGGTTGGAACTCCGTGATCTCGTGGGGTAAGTATCCCGGCGAACGGACGATGGCCTTCTCCAGATCGATGAGTTCGTACGGCGGCTCCGCCCCAGGCGGGAAGATAAACTCCGTTGTGAGCTTCGAAGCATCGATTGGATTGCCCGTCTCACAGTCGGTCACTTCTCCGGGAGTGAAGGTGGAGAAGCTGGGCATGAACGGGATCTCGAACTCGATCCCTTGATCCGTCTCCTCTCCACCGGGTACATCATAGGGGTGGTCCGGCTCTTCGTAACCTGGAGGGCCGGTTTCCGTGATTAGCAGTTTCACCTCAAGGTGAACCTGCAGCTCGTAGGCTGTCGTCGCGGTGAACACCAACGTGACGGTGTATCCGACCGTAGAAGCGGGCGGGTTAATCGTTGCTTGTGTCGAGACGGTGCCATGGCCCGAGACTGGCGCGAACGCTACCCACGAAGGTAGCTCCCAGGCAGTGATTGTTACACCGTGTTCGGGGGGTGATACCATGGCTTCCAACTCAAGGATCGCTAAGGACCCAGATGAAACCTGGCAGCTGATCTGGCTATCCGAAATTTGTTGGCACGTTCCTTGACCTGCAGCGAGATGTCCTGAGAAATGCAGCGAGATGTCCTCTGCGGCCGAGATTGTGCTGATGAAGCACACAGTGCTTAGCAAGATTGGTATCCATCGCCACTTGTGCATGGTCATCGCCTCCTGATGGTTCAGTAAGGGAACAGAGGACTATGGCTGCGACGTGCAAGAGTATTGATCACTGGCGAAATTCATTCTAGTACAGTGATATGCAGCAATGCAAGACGGTCCGACTTGCATTGGATGGAGTTGGCGGTAGAAGGTATCTCTTGCGAGGTATTCGCTTGGCCATCTCTGCACGGATGAACAGAGATGCTTGTTACTGGTCAAAGGGATCTTCCGCGTACTCCAAACGGCGCTGCTCTGGACCCGGCGGGAACCCCTGGAGCAAACGGGGTCGAATCAATTTGCTGCGGGTGGCGTGAATGCTCCAGAAGCTTTCGATCGTCTCTTCATAAAGCAATCAGTGCAGCCGAGTGAAGAGACTGCAGCGAGTTTGAGAGTATCCGCTACGGACAAACGGAGGAGAGGCGCTCGATTGCACGCACAGCGCGCTACAGGAACCCTATTCCGGTCATGGAAAGCGAAGCGATTTCGTGCATGCTTCGAGGCGTCAAAGCTCTAGGCGCGTCCTCCACTCCCAACCAACGCTAAACCGCCCTTATCAGGACGGTTGGTCATTCGGAGATTCAAACAAAACGCTGCGATTGACGACTAATCCGTTGTGTCTGCCGCCGGGCAAGGGATGAGTAGTTGTTCTGCGTACTCGAGCACAATGCTGGGACCGAGGCCGACGCGTTCGCAATCGACAATGCCGGTCGCGACTACACACGTACCAATCAAATCCTCGAATGATTCAATCTCCAAAGCCGACACAAGATCCATTGGAATCTTCACATAGAAACCGTAGTCGCCCTCTGCAGAATAGAGGGTAATGCTGCGAGACGTTTCTTTCACTTCGCCAATCGTGAACTCAACAGTCACCATCTCCGTAATACAGGTGAGCAGATCGTCCTCCAGTTCTTGGATTGTCAGGCAGCCGGCAATGGTTCCCCACATGCCATGACGTTTCAACAGGGCTTCTTCCAGTGCTGTCTCGAAGTAATCGCGGTAGCGAGCATTGGGGGGAATGAATAACAGTTTGGCGAGTCCGGCGCGAACCAGTTCGGCATTGACGAGAACCCAGCCGCCTTCGGTTTCCACATAGATGTGAGCGAGCAGCCGGTTGTACACGTCCCGTTCTTGTTCATCGATTTCGAGGAGCAAGGTCTTGTGCGCGACCCAGCCATGGAGAGCCCACTTGGCGTCATCGGCATATCTCTCGCCCAATTCAGGCGTATCGATGCCGAGCAGGCGAACGGTTTCTCCTCCGCGTATCTCAATGGTGTCTCCATCAATGATTCGTGTGCAGTTGGCTTCCAGAGTTGCGTAAACGTGATCCGGTGTCTGTGCCCAGGTTGCGCATGTCGAAATAACGAGAAGGGCAAGAACGAGTGTGAGTGTGCGCATTATTGATAGTGAACGCGTTTCTGCGTGACCACCATCTGGAAGATAGTGAACGCGAAAATGATGCCAAATAGGATGACGGATGCCGCAGCTGCACGGCCCATCCGATACGTGCCACGCAAGCCCTGCTCGACGATGTAATACACGATGGTACGTGCGCTTCCCAACGGCCCGCCACCACCGCCGAACAGGATGTCGACTTCAGTAAAGATCTTGAACGATCCGATCAGAGACATGACAAACACGAAGAAGATCTGAGGTGACAACAATGGTAACGTTACCTTGCGCCACGTTTGGAGCATGGATGCGCCGTCAATCCTGGCTGCGTCATAATACATTTTGTCGATCCCCTGCAGGCCCGCCAGCAAGATGATGGCTTGATAGCCCACGAACTTCCAAACGCTGTAGGCAATTAGCATGGGAACAGCGACGGATGGTTCTCTGAACCAGTTCACAGGATTGATATGGATGAAGGGAATCGTATCAAGCACCTTAATGAAGTAGTTGATCAATCCGAAATCAGTATTGAACATCCAGCGCCAAACCATAACCAGAGCTACGACAGGGCTGATGTAGGGCAAGAAGTAGGCCACACGATAGAACGAAAGAAAGCGTAATGCTTTGTCCAAGATGCTGGCGATGGCCAGCCCAAGAACCAGTGTCAGGGGAACGGTTACACCCACATAGTAGAACGTTGTCCACAGAGACTTGAGGAACATCTTGTTGCCGAATAAATAGGTGTAGTGCCGGAAGCCATACCATTCTCCGGGTGGATTCAGCGAGCTCCATTTGTAGAGGCTGAGACGAAACGCGCTGAAGAACGGATAGAAGACGAAGACAGACAGAATGATGATCGACGGCAGCAAGTAGAGATAGGCAGTTCCCGTATCCTTCCAGAACAGGGTGCTACGCCATTGGTAGGGAATCTTGATGCGGCTGAACCGCGACGCTCGTTTCTCTTCCATGCCTTCCTCTCTACCGAATTCGTCGAAAAAACAGCCAAGGGGACAGCGATCTGTCCCCTTAGCTCAAAACCGTCTATTCCAGATCGGCCAATTCGCCGGCAGCATAGTCAAGTGCCACTTGCGGCGTTGCATAACCAACCAAGATTTCTTCAAACGCAGTAGCGATAATGCCGCGCATGTCGCCATAGGCGGGATGAAGAATCTGCGAGAAGCCATCGAGCATCTGAGCCGACATGGCTTGCTGATAATCGTGGGTATCGACATAGTCGATCCATTCCTGGGTCACGTAGGCGGATTTCACGACCGGCTGATAGCCGCTCCGGATTGCCCAGAATACTTGATTGTCAGCACGAATCAAGAACTTGACGAAGTCAATGGCTGCGTCTTTTTGTTCCTTGGTGATATCGCCTGTATCGAAGATAGCCAGGTTGGTTCCCTGGATCATCGAACCCTGCGAGATGGCACCGGCAGGAACACGCGCGACCTTCATAACCACGTCTGCGCCTTGAGCGGCCTTGTTGTTGTAGTAGTAGCCGGCCGACGTATCGATGAACATGGCCAGTTTGTGCGGGAAATGGTTGCTCATGTACTCGTTGGTGATGAAGGAGTAAGGGGCAATGGACGCCACAAATTCACCGGCTTGCAGCCCGGCTGCGTTGTTGATGGTCACTTCAGACCAGTCTTCGCTGAGGATGGATCCTCCAGCATTCTCGAGGAAGTTCAAGAATAATTCTGGATTGACTGGGCGGAATCCAGTTCCGTAGAAATCCGGATAGCCGTCGCCGTCTTCGTCCGGTGTCGTCAACGCAGCGGCCATGCCGAGGTACTCGCCCCAGGTCGCAGGCGGAATGGGGACGAGGTCTTCACGATAGTAGAGAACCATGATCGA
>JAGLYB010000137.1 GCA_023132545.1 Candidatus Bipolaricaulota bacterium | reverse complement strand
CGATAGAAGCTCCCGCGGATGGCTGATGTGACCATTGTGGCGCCCGTCTTCTTTACGCCACGCAGTGTCATACACATGTGTGTGGCCTGAATCCTCACCAATACACCCATGGGGTCGAGTTTCTCAACCAACGCATCAGCGATTTGCTGCGTCAATCGCTCCTGCAGCTGAGGACGACCTGCGGCGATATCGACGGCGCGAGCCAGCTTGCTGACACCCACGATTCGTCCGCCCTTGGGGACATAAACGATATCAGCTGTCCCTACGAAGGGGAGGAAGTGGTGTTCGCAGATGGAGAAGAAGGGGATGTCTCGCATCACGATCATCTCTTCGTACTTCTCTTGATACAGAACCTCAAGAACATCGGCTGGACTTCGGTCGATGTTGCCGAAGAATTCGGCATACATGGCCGCGATTCTTCGGGGCGTATTGGCGATCACTTCTTCATTGAGGTGTTGCTCGCCGATTCCGGCAAGAAACTCCTTCATGGCTGCTTCGATACGTTCTCGATCCATAGGACGTCCTCCGCACGCAAGGATAGAGCAGGCAGGAGCGATGGGCAACCGAAACGTCAAGAGCCGCTCGGGCAACCAAGGATGGGAGAACCGGCTTTCACGGAAAACGCTTGAGGAGTTGGGCTGGCTTTCCTACACTTGCAGCGCAACATATCTTCGATTCGGCCGTGCGCTTCACGCGCGCATGGAGGAGGGGCAAATGACGGGACCCGCAGACTATCGAGTTATCTCTGAGCATGCCTACGCGCTGGGTAAGGTTGAGCGTGGCTATACAGGCAGATCGCTCTATGTCAATGTCGATACTGGTGTGATTGAAGAACGCCCGGTTACGCAACAGATGAAGGATATTTTCATCGGCGGACGCGGCTTTGGCGTGTGGCGATTGTGGAACGCTGTCAAGGGAACCACCAAGTGGAACGATCCTGAGAACGAGCTTGTGATCTCATCCGGGCCCGTTGGCGGGACCACCAACTACCCCGGTTCGGGAAAGTCGATCGTGGTGAGTCTGTCACCTCTGACAGGCGGTGTCATTGATTCCAATGCCGGTGGCTATTTCGGTCCCTACCTGAAATTCGCAGGGTGGGACGCCCTGGAAATACAGGGGAAGGCGACCGAAAACGTCATCGTCTTCATCAATGGCGTCAAGGGGACGGTCCAGCTACTTGCCTGTCCTGATACGGACATCAACACACACGTGTTGGCGGAAAAGCTGTTGCATGAGTTTGCCGATTCCGATGATCCACGTGATATCGCAGCCATTTCTACGGTTTCAACGGGCTCAGGCGCTGAGCATGCACGCTGGGGCTGTCTCAACTTCAGTTTCTTCGATCTCAAGCGGAGGGCTTTGCGTATCAAGCAAGCCGGCCGGGGGGGGACGGGAACTGTTTTTCGAGACAAGAAGATTGCCGCCTTGGTCGTGAAGAGTCCGGCAGTAGGTCCGACTTCCAACCAACCGGCCGATCTGAAACGGATTCAGGAAGTAGGCGCGCGCATTACCAAGGAAATCATGAAGCTCGATGCCAGCCAGTGTGACATGCGCCGCGTAGGCACGGCTCATCTAGTCGAAATCATGGACGAGTACGACTTGCTACCCACTCACAACTACAAGTTTGGATGTCATCCCGACTCCGGCAACATTTCATCGTCTGTGTGGCGTGAGCGGTTCGGGCAGAATATGCCGGATGGTTGCTGGCTTGGTTGTACGATGTCTTGCTCCCACGCTGTGGACGACTTCCTTCTTCAGACTGGACCGTACAAAGGGTCTCGCGTGTTGGTGGACGGACCGGAATACGAGACCGCAGGCGGAAGCGCCAACGCCGGAATATTCGATCCGGAATTCGTGCTGGAAATGAACTTTTACTGCGATACGTACGGAATCGATACCATTTCCTTCACTACCGGGCTTGCGTTTGTGATGGAATGCTACGAAGCAGGGCTCATCGGGTCAGACGCAACCGGCGGGCTGGATCTTCGCTTCGGAAATAAGGAAGCGGCTATGGAAGTCTTGCATCAGATAGGACGTGGAGATGGATTCGGCGTCATTGTCGGGCAAGGCATTCGCTGCATGAAGAAAACGTTCGCCCGCGATTACGGCGCCGACCCCGCTTTCATGCAGGACATCGGCATGGAGGCCAAGGGTCTCGAGTATTCCGAATATGTCACCAAGGAATCGCTGGCCATGCAGGGGGGCTACGGACTGGCTCTCAAGGGTCCTCAGCATGACGAAGCCTGGTTGATCTTCATGGACATGGTCAACAACCAGATTCCCACATTCGAGGACAAGGCCGAAGCCCTGCATTACTTCCCCATGTGGCGAACGTGGTTCGGTCTGGTCGGACACTGCAAACTTCCCTGGAACGATGTGGAACCAGAAAACAACGCGCAGACAGCTGAACCGGCCAAAGTGCCCGAGCACGTCGAAAACTACTGCGACGTCTTTGCCGGTGTGACAGGAACCGAAGTGACTCCGGCAGATCTGATTCTCCAGTCGGAGCGTGTCTATAACTTCCAGCGAGTGTTCGGTGTCCGTTTGGGTTTGGGCACGCGCGAGCATGACGCCATCCCGTACCGATCTGTGGGGCCGGTAACCGAGGAAGAGTATGAATCTCGCGCCGAGCGCTACGACGGACAGCTGCAGGATCAGCTCAACGTGGATCCTGATGGCAAATCGACGGCCGAGAAGATGGATATCCTGCGAGCGCATCGTGAGAAGCAGTACGAAACCCTTATTGATGCTGTATACAAGCGTCGCGGATGGACGCCCAACGGGGTCCCGACGATTGCCAAACTCGAAGAGCTAGGCATCGATTTCCCCGATGTAGTGGAAGTCGTGAAACCTCACCAGTAGGAGACCAGATCCCAACTGAGCGGGAAGCGCTCCGCTTCAGTGGAGAGCTTCCTGCCAAGGAACTCGTTGGCCGAGAATTCAAACGAGTTCCCAGATGTCGTCGCTGTGGTGCAGCCACACCAATAGCTGATTCGCTACGGAAGCTCTGAAGAAGCTCCCTTCGAATAAGGGGAGCTTCTACCAAGGAACTTGTTGACCG
>JAGLYB010000136.1 GCA_023132545.1 Candidatus Bipolaricaulota bacterium | reverse complement strand
CGTCGTTTCCAAGTCCTTGTTCTGGGCATCAAGCACAGCCTGAATGCTTCGTCCCGATTCCTCATAGATGCATCGAAACTTGGCTGTATCCTCGGCCGGGCGCACCAGAGCCACGCGTGAAAGGATGTCAAACTGCTGATCCTGATTGGAGTACTGCTTCAAACGTTCCAGCGATGTGCCGACCCATGCCGCCCGCTCATCCACCAGCGTGAATGGGGTTATCGCGTCTCCGCCTTCCCAGATCGTGTCGGCCAACTCCTCGCCCAGTACGCGAACTAGCTGTTGTTTGTAGATCTCGGGCCAAGCCAAGAACGCCCCTCGGACCTCGATTTGATTGGCCTCTTCGTTCTCCGGGTCGTAGTGATGATAGACCTCTGCCAGTTCCAACTCCGGAGCTAGGCCAACGCGATTCATGTGGCCATAGACTTGACCGGACGTCTCCTTCAGCTCGCTGGCCGGTCCACGATGTGTTGCCGAGAAGAAATCGAGCCGACGCAGTGTGTGTGTCTTCACGTGTCCCTGATTGACGGGTTCGGATACCGGAAACCCGATTTCTGAATCGAACCCGTCTACTGGAGTGTCAAATCGGAAAACGTGAGTCAGCGGTCCTATTGCTACGTCTGCACATGCCGCTCTGACCTCTTCCATCCTGGCTGGAAGTTCATCTCGCGACTTGATCGGCTGCCGCCAGCCTGCAAACAAGGTCTCTTCCCGAACAACATGGCGAACCTTCGTGTTTTGTTGTGTCATCGTTCCTCACTTGTTCCGAGTCTCTGGCTACTTCCGTTCTAAGTATAGGACTCAGCGTCTCGCTTGCGTTTCACGGGTACAGAAACTTCAGAAGTCGGGAGCATTCAAGAAGAGAGATTCGCGTTCGATCGCGTCGAATCCGCAGCGTGATCAAGCCACCGGCCGCTCGCTAGAGGGCTGAGGCTGCTGCCACATATTCTTGAAGGGAGTAATCGGCAATCGATGCAACCATGAGGTCTGCCTCAGTGAAGGTCAAACATTGGGTAACTCTGTTGGGAACGGCCACGCAGAAGATGCCCGCCGACTTCGCTGACTTTATGCCATGTTGAGAGTCTTCGAACACGATAGCTTCATTCGGTTCAACGTTCATGTGTTTGAGTGCCTTGAGGAACAGATCCGGTGACGGTTTGGTGCGTTCCACATCCTCTGCACACACAATGGCGTCAAAGGGGTCGATCAGATCATGCTGCGTGAGCAGGCCGCGTACCCACGCACGTTCAGAACTTGAAGCCACAGCAAGGCTGAAGCCGGCTGTTCGCGCATTGCTGATTAACTCGCGAACACCTGGCAGCACGTCCTCGGATTCCAGCAACTGCAATTCTCGTGACATGACACGATCACGAATCGCGGCACGATCCACAGGCATCCCAAGATGCTTCTCCAGCAAATCATAGGCTTCAGGAGGATCAGCAGATGCTCCAAGCAACGACGCCCATCGCGTTTCGGACACGACCAAGCCATGTTTTTCAAACATCTCCCGCCACGACTCGCGCATCGGGGATTCGGTATCCAGAATCAATCCGTCGAAATCGAAAATCAGCGCGCGAATGGCCATTGTTTTCAACTTCCTCCTTCGAGCATAGTGATCGATATCGATCACGCAGAAGTTGTTAGAGTACTCACTGGAGAGGGATCAAGGCAAGAGGAGTCCGGTCTCGACGTCTGTGACGTGCAGACCAATAATGCTCCCTTCAACACTCGCAGTTTCCTTCGCAGCCTCTACTTCCAGCCTCTCATTGGCAGGAATTGATGGATAGCATCGTCAAGGCTAACGAATTCCTAACTATGCCCGCCAACGGGCCGCATACCCTCCGAGCTACCAAGCCTTTCAAGATGCTGCTTATTATGATCAAGGTCTGAAGAGATGTCGCCTATTTGTCGATCGGCTTCCTTGCTCTCAGTGTCAGCAGCAGCGGCAATTTCTTCGAATACTTCGGCAATTGGAACCAACGGTCATCCTCGGTTGTCATACTGGGAAACATTCGGAAGAACAATCTCTCGTACTCGTTGACGAATTCCAGCTGTAGTCCTGCCTGAATCAACGCATTCACGATGTCGCCGACAGACCATTCCCACTCGGTAGATCCATGTTTCGGCACATAATCGCCGTCGGCATAATCGGGATCTCCCGGCGCCCATTCCGTGGGTGCGTCTTTGTGGAAGTAGGGATAGGCAAACGACAACTCTCCCGATTTCTCCTCTTCCAGAGCCATGATGATTGGGTGAGACTCCATCAGGTAGAAGATGCCGCCGGGCTTGAGATAGTGGGCGATGATGCGTCCCCATTCCTGAAGATCCTTCAGCCAACAGAGCACGCCTTTGGACGTATACACGATGTCGTATTGGCCTTCGTGGACGGCTTGCACATCGTAGATGTTGGAGTGAATGAATGTTCCCGGAAGCCCAAGTTCTTTTGACAACTGATTGGCGCAGGCGATCGATTCAGAGGAAAAGTCGACGCCGGTAACCACGGCGCCATGGCGAGCCCATGCCAGCGTGTCAGATCCAATGTGACATTGAAGATGCAACAAGGACTTGCCGGTCACATCTCCGACTTCGCGTAGCTCGATCTCGTCAAGGACTTCTTTTCCCTCTCGCAACAAGGCCACTTCGTTGTAGGCCTTTAGGTGAATGGGTGCAATCTCGTCCCACAGCGCGCGGTTCTGTTGCTCGGCCTCATGATATCTGGAAATTTCGTTCATAGAGAGTTTCCACCTTGCATTCGGAAACCGGCACAGTTGGATGGGAAAGGCATAGAAAACGCCCGGCGATAGAAGATTCTATGAGGCCGGGCTCAAGGACAGACCGTCTTATCGACGACGTCTTTTCGGGCGCCTCGAATTTCCCTTCTTCTTGCCGGCCGGCCGCTTTGCATTGCATTCCCGGCAGTAGACGGGACGGCTTGAAGTAAGCGGAAGGAACGGCAATTCCTCAATGTCTTTTCCGCAGCTCTCGCATTTCAAATTAAACGCTCGTACGTCGTGCATGATCCATCCTTTGGCTGCTTCAGCCTGAACGCTGAGATTGCAGGTACAGTGATTGTACCGTCACCATACCCTGCCTGCAGAGGTGGCACAAGTGAACCAGTTCCGGGAACCGCGGCAGCGCCGCAACGCGCACACCAAACCTTTGGCTATGGGAACAATAGCATTGACAACAACGCCGACGGATGTGGCCTACCCATGGCGAGTTTGGTGGGCCATTAGGGATACAGCCCGCTAAACCGACCGGGCATGTTAGACTGGTCTGACTTCGGTTGTCAGACTCGATGGCCAAAGCAGCATCGATATCACGACAAGATGGGAGGCGGAGGGTGGGGCATTCTAACCAACAAGTAAGTATTGGCGCGATTGACATCGGAACCACGGGCGTACGTTTCGTGCTGGTTGACGGAGACGCGAATCCGGTTGCCTCGGCATATCGCGAACTGCCGTTGGCTACGCCGAAACCAGGATGGGTTGAGCAGGATCCAGAGATCCTGCTGGCTGCGACAATCACGGTTCTCAACGAGGTACTGGGCCAGGACAGCGAAACCGTGAACTCCCTTGCTGGTATCGGGCTGACCAATCAACGGGAGACGGTCGTGGTTTGGGATCGAGAAACCGGGAGACCACTGCATCCTGCCATCGTTTGGCAGGACCGGCGCACGGCTGCACGGTGCAACGAGCTTCGTCGGCAAGATCACGCGGACAAAATCTACGAGAAAACCGGCCTGTCGCTTGATCCCTACTTCTCCGCCACCAAGATCGAATGGCTGCTGGAGCATGTTCCCGGGTTGCGATCGAAGACTGCCGATGGAACGGCTCTATTTGGCACAGTTGATTCATGGCTGTTGTGGCAGCTGACTGGAGAGCACGCGACCGACGACACCAACGCTTCTCGCACCATGCTGTTCAACATTGATACCCGGCAATGGGATGATGAGATTCTCTCGCTGTTCGGTGTGCCCAGAGCAGCTCTCCCACAAGTGCTCCCCAGCCTGTCCATCTACGGACGGATTAAACCTGGATTAGTAGCTGCCGGGGTGCCAATTGCCGGAGTGCTCGGAGATCAGCAAGGTTCCTTGCTCGGTCAGGGCATCGTCTCCCCCGGACAAGCACAAGTGACGTGGGGAACCGGTGCGTTCTTGCTGATGAACACGGGCAACCGCCGCACGCGTAGCCAATCCGGCCTCCTATCGACGATCGCGCGGACATCCCCGAATACGAAGCCGGTTTATGCATTGGAGGGATCAGTTTTCGTGGCCGGTGCCGCGATTCAATGGCTGCGCGACGCCATGGGGCTGCTGGCCGAGGCGGCTGATTCGCAAGAGATGTCGCACACGGTCGATTCAACCGACGGAGTCGTCTTCGTCCCAGCGCTAACCGGGTTGGGATCTCCTCATTGGGATCCTAATGCCCGCGGTCTCATCATCGGAATCACCCGCGGAACCCGACGTGAGCATTTGGTACGCGCCGCACTTGAGGCAATCGCTTATCAGACCCACGATGTCGTTCGTGCGATGGAGAACGACACCAACTCTTGCTTACCTGAACTGCGTGTCGGAGGAGGGGCGGCCAAGAACGATTTCCTTTGCCAGTTCCAAAGCGATATCTTGGGAATCCCAGTCGTTCGCCCACGCCACATGGAGACCACGGCACAGGGGGCCGCGTTTGCAGCCGGAATCGCCGTGGGTCTATGGGA
>JAGLYB010000135.1 GCA_023132545.1 Candidatus Bipolaricaulota bacterium | reverse complement strand
GCCAAGGTTATCAGGGTGAAGAAGTTCTCGCGCGATCAGGGCGACGAATTGGATGCCGGTGTCAACGAGCTGGTGAAGGTGTTCGTGGCGCAGCGCAAGAGGATCTCGATCGGTGACAAGTTGGCCGGACGCCACGGAAACAAAGGCGTCATCTCAACAATTCGCCCGATGGCGGAAATGCCATTCTTGCCTGATGGCACACCGGTCGACATCGTACTGAATCCAATGGGTGTTCCATCGCGAATGAACCTGGGCCAGATCTTCGAAGCCAATCTCGGATGGCTGTCGCATCTCAAGGGCGAGTTAGCGGCCTCTCCCATCTTCGACGGAGCTCAAGAAGACGAGATCCTGACTGAGTTGCGAAAAGAGCGGGAGAAGGCCGGGTTGGCCGAGGGTGACAACTGCGACGGCAAGGTCATCTTGCGAAATGGCTGTACCGGCAAACCGTTCGCCCGGCCGATTTCCGTCGGATACATGTACACTCTCAAGCTTGAGCACATCGCCGACGAGAAGATACATGCCCGTTCAACCGGCCCCTATGCGCTGATCACGCAGCAGCCGCTGGGAGGAAAGGCGCAGTTTGGTGGACAGCGTCTCGGGGAAATGGAAGTGTGGGCGCTTGAGGCCTATGGTGCTTCCGCTTTGCTACAGGAGATGCTGACCGTGAAGTCCGATGATACGCGCGGTCGCATTCAGCTGTACAAGGCCATTCTCAAAGGGGAGGAATTCCCACTACCGGGTCTTCCGGAATCTTTCAAGGTATTGCTGCGCGAGTTGCGTAGTCTGGGACTCTATCCGCGGGTGTACGATAAGAACGACCATGAGATCGATATCCCCTAACGAACCTGAAGAGGGCGAAGAACGCGCAGCGGGCTTCGTCCTCTTTAGAACCATCCATCAAGATCGCCAATATCTCCTCTTGCGCCACCAAACCGATGGCCATTGGGCGTTCCCCAAGGGGAGGCTCGAGCCCGGTGAAAGCGAAGTCGAAGCGGCAATACGCGAAATCTTCGAAGAAACGAACATTGATCAGCTTTGCCCCATCCCAGGATTTCGTGAGACGAGCAGGTATCACTTCCGCAGAAACGGGCAACGGATTGCGAAAACCGTCGCCTATTATCTTGCTGAGACTACACAATCTGAGGTGTCCCTATCAATGGAGCACACAGCCTTCCAGTGGCTGGGGTTCGAAGACGCGGTTGCTGCGATAACCTACGCTGAAAGCCAACGAATCCTCAGCGACGCGCATCGATTGCTGGCCACATTGGGCGAACTCCGTGAACAGGGGAAGCAGCGGTAGTATCCTTTTCGTCGAACGAAAGTGAGGAGTCATGGAAAGTGCAGCCGAATACTCGGAACGCAGGGAAGTACTGAACGAACTCGTGCTGTCCGAGGCCGATCTCTCGATGAGACGATTCTTTGCCCTGGACCACGATGTGTACAGGGAAGGCGCATTACCCAAGAAGGCGAAGGAACTAATGGGACTGGTTGCATCGACGGTTCTACGATGCAACGATTGCATCAGCCATCACCTCATTGAGTCGGTCGAACACGGGGCCACTAAGAAGGAAATCGTCGAAGCGCTGGGGATTGCTCTAGTTGTCGGCGGGTCGATCACGATTCCCCATCTGCGGCACGCAATGGCGTTTCTAGGTACGATCGAGCAAGCGGACACGACACCGGACGAGCGATAGATAAGAGCTGTATGCATGAGCAAGGAGGAACAATGGGTAAACTGGCATTCATTGAGCAGGCGCTATCCGATCTGCGCAAGAACGGCTTATACAACACGATACGTACCATCGAAGGCCCGATGGGAGCTTGGGTTACAATTGACGGGAAATCGCGACTAAATCTTTGCTCGAACAACTATCTGGGGTTTGCCAACGACCCTCGGCTTGTCCAGGCTGCTATTGACGCCATCGAAAAATATGGTGTAGGCCCAGGAGCCGTTCGATCCATTGCCGGAACGATGACGCTCCATCTAGAACTTGAGACGGCCATCGCCCGCTTCAAGGGTACTGAGGCAGCGCTTTCAGTCCAATCCGGTCTGAACACCAATCTCGCCGTCATCCCACTGCTGATGGGCAAGGAAGATGTCATCTTCACAGACGAGCTGAACCATGCATCCATCATAGACGGCGT
>JAGLYB010000134.1 GCA_023132545.1 Candidatus Bipolaricaulota bacterium | reverse complement strand
TCTGAGTGGGGTATGATCGTGGCTAGCTGTCTGTTTGCCCTGGCATTCGCTTGGCATTGGGTCCGCCGCCGCCGACAAGCGATCGCGGCTTAGGAGACAACGATGTCTGCCAAGCGACCGATCATGCTCAAACAATGGATTCCCTCCCTTCTCGGAGCGGGTGCGATGCTGGCCGGTCTCATCATCATGGCTGGCAATGAAACAGTCATGAACGGGATTCAACGCACCTTGGCCCTGTTTTCGTCAGGCATTCTCAACCTATTCGGTCAGGATACGGTTGTGATTGGGACGACGGTTCAGTCAAGCACTTTCGGGATCACCGTGGTGACGGCGTGCACCGGCATATTCATTACCGGGCTGTTCCTGATTGCAGTGATTGCGTTCCCGGCTCGATGGATTTCCAAGCTCATCGGCGTTGGCATCGGTATCGGCGGGATTTTCCTCGTGAACATCGTTCGCTTGGTCAGTTTGTATTTCATTGGCGTGCATTGGCCGGGATTTCTCGATCAGGCACACCAACTCATTTGGCAATCGTTGTTAATCGTCATTGCCGTGACCCTATGGCTGCTTTGGGCGGGGAGGTGGGCGTATGCGCACACCACGAGATGAGAAGCGATTGCGTCACGGCGCAGTTAAGCGGATGAGCCCATTGTCAGCCATGTTGCTGCAATTCATCGGCATCTTCATTGCCGTGCTCGTTGTGTTGACGCTGGCATGGCCCGCGATTGTTCCAGCATACACGCGGCTGGCGACTTGGGTTGCCCGAGTCGGATTCCATATCGCGGAATCACCGAACGTGTCCGTGTTGGAAGTTCAGGGCGACGAGCTGTGGGTGTACCGTATCGTTGGGCCGGGACAGATCAGTCCGTTCACTTGGTTCGATCGCTACACATTCTTTGCCGTCATTCCGCTGATCGCGCTGTTTATAGCCACCCCGGGCCTTGGTTTGATCAGACGATTCGCGCGGTTGGGCATCAGCCTGGGGCTGCTGTTCTTGATTCAAACGAGCTACGTGGTGGTGTCGGTTCAGCTGACGTATGCGGCCATCGGTCTGACTTCGGTTGGCCTCCTCGCCGCTCGCATGCTGGATGGATGGCAGATGACCGTTCGCGTGTTGTGGGAGGCGGCGCCCCTGGTTCTTTGGGTTGCTTTCACTGCAACGGCGTGGACGCGTCGGCTACGGGGGATGCGCGAGGAAATGAAGAAACACCGTGAGGTCTCAAGAAGGGGATTCAAGGATCTGAGAACCGAAGCAAGAAAAGGATGGGAATCGTGAAAGCCAGATGGACAGTAGCCGCACTCATTACCGTTTTGTTCATCGCTGCTTCATTTCTCGTGGTTTGGGCGTCGGATGCGGAGATGTATTTCTCCTCTGACAAGAACGGCGAGAATCGCGTAACGCAAGTACGGGAAGGGGATCAGATCTGGATTGTGGTTATCGATCCGGACGAGGACATCGATTGCGATGTGCGAGACAAGGTGTGGACCGATGTCAAGGTGATGGATACCAAGACCGGCGCTCATATCGTGTGGAGGAGCTACATCGATGTAAATGGCGTTGACGTAGTCCTACCTCTGGATGGGCTTGGGCGACCTGGTGTTTCATGGTGATGCTGCCTACGTGCCGCACAAGGGCCACTGGCCGGGAGTATCGGCAGGATGGCTCGGGGAAGACTACCTCGAAGAGACAGATAGCAGCACTGGTGTCTTCGTCAGCAGTCGTCCGTTTATGATTGGAACACGCGTGGTCTTCGACAACGACGGGCGAAATCACTCCCACATCGTTGGGCCCTATGAAGGGCCACTTGCTGGACCGGTAAGGCCGACTGACTTCGAGTGGGGCGGCTACCTTTATACAGATTTCAACGGAGATGGTTATGGTGACGAGCGTACATGGGCGCAGCCTAACCAGCTGCACATGCTTGCCACCATCCCTGGATTTGAATTTCCTGATGACGCTGCCTATCTCCCACCGGGAACTGCTGCGTTCGTCGGCCAAGACTACATGCTGGGGCGATTCGAGAACATGGATACGCTCATTGGGTTGTATGTCGATCAGAACGATCAATCCGATGTTGCCTTGGCCATGATGAAGATCACTGATACCGAAGCGATTCTCGAATGGGACCGTGAGGTCTATCGTGATGCGAATGAGGCAGCTATGATTCGCGTAATCGACCCCGATGAGAACCTCAACTGCAATGAAGTTGAGATGGTGCCTGTCTTCATTCTGGTCAATCCGGGGTCCTGGAATCCGCTACGACTGACCAGTGCCAACGATTTCAACATGCTCAAGCGCTATGGCGGGGTTGTCGATATTCTCGGGAACGTGCCCGTTCCCCTCAAACCTATCATGTGGTACAACATCTATGATTCCCAGTTCTGGATCAATCTAGCGGCGGATGGGAGTAATCAGCCCAATGTGCAAGGCACGTATTACGTCGAATACCCGACGCAGTTCGAGGGCAATATCATCTGGTTTGATACCGCGTCCGCGTCCGGTGTGACCCGCGTTATGTTCTACGCCGAAGAAACATCGACGGATTCCGGCATCTTCGAGCTGCGCATCAACGATATCCTGACGGACCTGGGTTTCAATGCGCTCAACGTTCGTGACACGCTGGTGGCCTACTACATCGATCCCAATGACCAGGACGACATGAAAGTAGCCACGGCCTATATTGAAGAGAGGAATCACTCCAGCATCCGGTTCACCGATTCCGGACGTAACGACCAAACGGTCTTCTGGATTGGTCGGGATCCTGTGTACATCGAAGTGACCGATGCCAATGCCAATGTCGATTCCTGCTGTCCTGAGCAGATTGTGGTGCAGGTGTGTGATCCACATGAAATCGATGATACGGAATGGCTTATCCTGGACGAGGTGTCCAGCAATTCGCCCATCTTCTTCACCCATACCGGTATGCAGCTGGCGTCGGTTTGGGATGCATTGGGAGTCGGAGATCCCGTGGCGTTTGGTGGTTACTCGCTCGATATTGACAACTGGAAGCTGGAGACTTTTAATGAAGATTCCATCTACGTTCGCTACAACGACGTGATTTATTTCGACGTGGAGTCTGCTCCCGGCCTAGCTGATGGCTTGGCCTTCCTCGGAGATCGTGATATCGCAACGGCGTTCCCCCCACTAATTCGGGAAGCGAGAGCAGGCAACGACGTGTCGTTTGCCGTGTTCGAAATAGGCGATACACAGGTGTTTGACGGTGAGACAACAACGATGCACTTCCTTGATCGTCAGGGCAAACGTGTGTTTGGGTATCTGAATTCCGATTGCGCCTTCATTGAAGTGATCGATCTCGATCAGGACGAGGATCAGTACCGTCGAGAGCGCATCGACGCCTTTTGGGACGGCAATGCGAATAACGGACAGAACGTGCCATTTGGTCCAATCGATGCTGCTCTTAACCATCTTCCCTGCGGATTTGACGATGCCGTTGCCCACATGGTCAACGACATCCTGGGTGATACCGACATCTTCGCATCCGGTAACTGGGCCAAGTTGTACATCCTCAATCCCCGCAACGGACGATGGGCGCCGGTCGATCTTCTGGAAACGGGGATCGATTCAGGAACGTTTGTGTCCGTGTCGTGCATTGACTTGGTAAACAAATTCGGATGCGCTCCCTCACTTGGCGTATTGCCGGGAGACACACTGCTGGCAGTCTACAACGATCCCTCCAACCACTCGGACGTAGCTTGGATTTCCATCAAGGTGGGGATTGGTGGCGCGATGGTGCTTGGCTCTCAGACATCGTTTGTGGACGCAACCGGCTCGCCGGTTGCCGCCTATATTGAAGGCGAATCAGTCTTCGTGAAGGTGGTCGATATGTCGATTGCAGATGTTGGGTCGCTGCAAGAGGCTGTGACTATCGATGGCGTGGCTTATGATCTGATGCCGGTGGCTGGTGCCGATCCGGGCACGTTCATGACTGCGGCGCTCGATCTGAACCTGATCGCAGGTCAGGTGATCACTGCCACCTACATTGATCCGTCCGATCCGAAGGATACAAGCTTTGATACGATCACGATCGTTGATTCTGAACTGACGGTCGATCGATTCTATGCCGGCCCATCACCCTTCTCGGACGTCGTGACCTTTGCCTACATCGGAGCAGGCCTGGCCGAGAACTTCATAGTGGCCGTCTATGATCTAGCTGGACGACTGATTTGGGCTACGGAAGAGCACAACGTGCTTGACATCGTCTGGGACGGCCGTAACGAAAACGGTCAGTTGATGGCCAACGGCGCCTATATCTACGTCGTGTTTGCCTCCAACGGAGACCGTGTCTTCTCAGACACGGGCCAGCTGTTCATCCTTCGATAGTGAACAATCCTGCGCCGCTCGGAATCATCCGGGCGGCGTTTTCTTTTGTTTCGTGAGAGCCTAGAATGAAATCATGTGATCCTCTAGGATGGTATGCGATGTCGTCGAATCAGCCGGTTGCCGTTCAGTTCAGTGATCTACGTGGATTCTCTTCGTTTACTGCCCAGCATGGCGATGAGAAGGCCTTTCAGATCGCCCGGCAATTCGTGGATCTTGTTGGTGCCAGCGTTGCCCAGCACGGCGGGTGCCTCCTTAAGACGTATGGAGATGGCGTGATGACATCGTTCGACGATCCTTCCTGCGCAGTGCGTTGTGCAGTGGCGATGCAGGAAGCACTTTGCGACGAATATCGCGGAAGCGACGAAGATCCCGTGATGTCGGCCGGTATCGGACTAACCTGGGGTCCGGTCATTCAAACGGACGGCGACGTGTTCGGCCATTTTGTAAACCTGGCTAAGCGATTGGCCGACGAAGCCAAGGGCGGTCAAATCGTTGCGTCAGCGTCGGTGGTTGACGAGACGGGAACGCTCGAAGGCTGCACCTTCCGCGATATGGGAGAGCGAAGCCTCAAGGGTGTTGGCGATCACCGGCTCTACGAAGTGATCTGGAGACCCGAGGTGGCTCGCATTGTGACTGCCGACGATCACATGGACATCATTCTCACCGAGGATCAAAAGGTCATTGTCGAGCTTGGCAAATCGGTGAAGGACAAGTTGGAAGAGGCGCTTCGCCAGCTGGAGACTGATGAGGATGACGGAAAAGCCTCTGGATTGGCTCGATTCTTGAAGCGCAAGCTGGCCAAGCGGCTGGCGAAGTCGATTCCTAACTGGGTTGATTGGGCACAATCTAGAGCGGGATTGGGTATTGAACATGCTGTTCAGGACGTGCAGGCTGAGATTGTCGACGGCAAACTGACGCTTGTCTTGGGCGCCACAAAGAGGCGGTTGTCCTTCAATCCCAAGGACATCGACCCTGCGGCCGCGAAGGCGTTTGTAGAACGCCTAGAGAGAATGAAAACGTTGTCCGGCGGGCCATCCGGCTAGCTACAGCGGGCTCTCCAAGAATCGCTACCCGGCAAACTTGGCAACAATTTCCGACACAATGGCCGCCCCATGATCGCGGGCATAGAACG
>JAGLYB010000133.1 GCA_023132545.1 Candidatus Bipolaricaulota bacterium | reverse complement strand
AGACGCTTTCTGCTTCATCTCATAGCGATCTGCTTCACATTGCTTCTGACCTTCCCTCTGATTCTCATGTTTATGAATTCGATAAGAACAGAGGGGGAGATCACGCAAGACCCTATCGCATTGCCTCGACAGATCACCGTGGTAAATTTCGTCGAGATATTTCGGGGGAGCACGTTCTTACTCAATATGCGCAACAGCTTCATCGTAGCTGCTATTACCGTATGCCTGACAATTGGTGTAACAGCGCCGGCAGGTTATGCGCTGTCAAGGTTTCGTTTCCGAGGGCGACTATTGTTCTCTACATGGCTGCTTGCCACCCAGGCGTTTCCCGGAATCATCATGATCCTGGGTGTGTTCGCAACCTTTCGGGCCTATGGGCTACTCAACACGCACATGGGACTTGTCATCATGCATACAAGTTTCAGCATCCCGTTCAGCATATGGCTTCTGAAGGGGTACTTCGACCGCATCCCTGTAGCTCTGGAGGAGGCGGCAATGATCGATGGGTGTAGCCGCGGAAGAGCGCTGACACGGATTATCCTTCCGCTTGCCGTGCCCGGACTGTTGGCAGTGGGCACGTTTTCGTTCCTTCTTTCGTGGAATGAGTTTTTCTTTGCCATGATCATCACGCGGAGCGAGACGGTGTTCACAGTTCCCGTTTTCCTGTCGCGTTTCCTGGGGACAGCAGGGGTCGTCCGTTGGGGGCCGTTGAGTGCATCCGCTCTTGTAGCCACTCTGCCTGCGCTGGCGCTGTTCATGTTAGGCCAGCGATACCTTGTTTCAGGACTTACCGGAGGTGCCGTTAAGTGACCAAGAGAAACAGATCGTCGGAGACGATTACAAGTGAATCGTCTGACATGTTCGACAAAATTGAGACTCCAGGAGGTTGACATGAACTGCCGCCACAGAAGGATCGTTGCGTGGGGGATTGTTGCAGTTTTTATCATAGCCTGCGGTGCACTATCCGGGCAGGCCGAAGCAGCTGAAGGCATTGTGTTTGTAGATGCCAACGGAAACGGTGTGTTGGATCATGAGGAGAAGGGGCTTCCCGGAGTCTCAGTCAGTGACGGAATAACAGTGACTCAGACCGATGCTGAAGGCAACTTTCAGATTCCGTTACGCGACGAGGCGCGATTCATTTTCGTCAGCACGCCAACCGGGACAGTGGCCGGCGACAACGGCTGGTACCAGCCTGTCGTTGAGGGAAAAACAGACGATTACAACTTCCCGCTGACGCTTCACGAAGAGGATGGCCCATTGGTATTCATACAGCTGTCTGACATTCATTACGCACCAACTCCCGAAGAGTTCAAGGAGGGGCTGCGGGATCGAAGAATGACCATCCTTCCGGATCCCATTCTTGCCGCAATCAGTGATGATGTGAATACGTTGGAAGCCGATTTCGTGATCATGACAGGAGATCTTGTTGCCGATGCGAAATACCCTGAGCCAGCAAGGGTTGATGAATGGATGGCATCCGTAGCAAACTTCGCTTCTTCATTGAGGCATTCGACGTATGGCGTTATTGGGAATCATGATGTGGTTCGTGATGAATCGATCGGGAAGACTATTTACGAATCCTATTTCGGACCGGCCTACTACTCCTTCAATATCAAGGGAACGCACTGCGTTGTGCTCGATACTCAACAGCTTGTTGAAACCAAACTTGTTTACACAGTGGACGCGCAGCAACTTGCGTGGCTTGAGCAGGATTTGGCGACGGTTGATCCTGAAGCGCCAATTCTCGTTTTCTGTCATGAGCCAACACCGGATTGGGCTGCAACCGATGAAAGCGCCGCTTTGTTCGAATTGCTTGCTTCTCAATCCATTACCGCACTCATCAACGGGCATTGGCACACTAACACTGTCCTTCAACAAGAGCCGTTCTTTGAGTTGACTTCCGGCGCCGTGTGCGGCGCGTTTTGGGAGGGGCCGGGACCCGATGGCAGCGGTTTCGGTTATCGCGTGTTCCAAATGGCAAGGGG
>JAGLYB010000132.1 GCA_023132545.1 Candidatus Bipolaricaulota bacterium | reverse complement strand
TGACGCGCGGAATTTACGGAGACATGGATCGATTCAAGGAGCAGTACTACTCCGAGTATGGTCCCGAGCGCTATTTCACATCCGACGGTGCTCGCAAAGACGAGAAGGGCAACATCCGCATCACCGGCCGTGTTGACGACGTCATGAACGTTGCCGGCCATCGTCTGGCCACAGCGGAAGTGGAGTCCGCACTGGCACAGAACGATAAGGTTAGTGAAGTGGCCGTTGTATCCCGTCCGCACGATCTCAAGGGTGAAGTTCCCGTTGCTTTCGTTCTTCTCCGCAAGGGCATCGAAGGCAGCGACGAGATCACCAAGGAACTGATGGGTACAGTCAATCAGGTCATCGGCCCCACCGGCCGCCCCGATCAGATCGTGTTTGCGAACGACGTACCGAAAACGCGATCCGGTAAGATCATGCGTCGCGTACTCAAGGCACTCGTCCGTCACGAGCCGGTCGGCGATCTCATGACACTTCAGAACCCAGAGTCAGTAGAAGAACTGAAGACGCTCATCGATTACAAAGGATAAATCCAATGGACACGAAGCTGTTGTCCATTCGATAGAACAATGCGGGGACGGCTTGTCCGTCCCCGTTCCTATTGGAGGGTTGGTATGTCAGAACAAAAGGTATTCGGGATGAAGGCTGAGCAGGGGCGTTGGATATTCGTCCTACTCGGATTGCTGATGAACATCTGCCTGGGAGCCGTTTACGCGTTTAGCGTATTCAAGAACCCGTTGCAGGATCTGTGGGGCATTAACGCCACGCAGAGCGGACTACCATTCATGATCTTTCTCGCCATGTTCGCGCTGTTCATGGCGCTGGCCGGCGGATTGGTCGGCAAGTGGGGACCAAGGAAGGCCGCACTTCTTGGTGGAACACTCGTCGGCATTGGATGGATCCTATCCGGCTTCTCGCCAAGCATCACATGGCTGACCATTTTCTACGGCATCATCGGCGGTGCAGGTGTGGGTATCATCTATGGTGTTCCGATTGCCGTGGCCGCCAAGTGGTTCCCGGACAAGAAGGGATTGGCCGTTGGACTCACTGTGATGGGCTTCGGACTGTCGGCATTGATCATGGCTCCCTTGATGCGAACGATGATCGGCAACGCATCCATCGGCCCCATGAAGACGTTCACCTATCTGGGTATCGCATTCACAGCCATCCTCATCCTGTTATCGTTGCCCATGCGATCGCCAAAAGAAGGATGGAAGCCGGCTGGATGGAAAGGGCAAACCGCCAAGGGGGCATCAGGCATTGATCTTGATCGCAAGCAGATGCTTAAGACGGGAACGTTCTATGCCCTGTGGGGGACCTACACCATTGGATGCCTCGCTGGCCTGATGGCCATCGGCATCTCGTCGCCTGTTGGACAAGAAGTCGCCCTTCTCACACCAGGCATGGCTGCGCTTTCCGTATCGATCTTCGCGATCTTCAACGGCATCGGTCGGCCCATCTTCGGTTGGCTGACTGACAAGTTGACGCCACGGAATACCGCCGCTTTGTCGTTCGTCCTGATTCTCGTTGCGTCGGCCCTTTTGTATCTGTGGGGCGAAGGCAACTCGTTCATCTACTTCCTCGCGTTCATCATTCTCTGGATGAACCTCGGTGGATGGCTGGCCATTGCACCAACGGCGACAGCCACCTTCTTCGGGACAAAGCACTACGGGATGAATTACGGGCTGGTCTTCACGTCCTACGGGGTGGGAGCACTTCTCGGCAACACATTGGCGGGCATAATCCGCGACGCCTCGGGAGGATACCTTCCCGTTTTCTTGCCCATTATGGGCCTTGCGGCAGTCGGCATCGTCATCAGCCTGCTTTGGCTGAAGCCGGTCAAGGCATAGCCTTCTCTTCGGATAAAAGCGCGGGCAAGCCTCGGTTTGCCCGCGAATTCTTTAATCAACGGGTCGTCAATCCGGATTGTCAGCATGCTGTATCAACCCAAAGGAAGCTCACGCCGAAGGCTCCGCACATCTTAGTTGGATGGATCTTGAAACAGCGGAAATTGGCAATCGCATGCGAATCCTCGGGAAGCGAGTAGAATACGCTACACACTGACGTTTGGAGGGGAATTTAGATGAAATTCTACACTGCCGTGAACTGCATGGATGGACGTGTTCAGCAACCTGTTCTCGATTATCTCACCGATCGCTTCGGCGTTGCCTACGTGGACGCCGTCACCGAGCCGGGGCCGAATGGCATCCTGAATCGTCAAGACAATGCGGCCACAATCACATCCATCCGCCACCGCATCGATATTTCTGTGAACAAACACCACAGTGTCGGCATTGCCGTGATCGGACATTACGACTGCGCTGGGAATCCTGGCGACAAGGACCATCAGAACACAGACACACGCGGCGCCGTTCGTTTTCTGCGCACACAGTATCCCAACACACCCATCATCGGCCTATGGATCGATGAGACATGGGCGGTTGAGGAAATCGAAGTCTCAGACGACGCAAGGTAAGAGATGCCCCAGATTACGCGCCCGTACCGTACCCTCTCACCATCTACGGGCAATGCGGAGTAGCGCCGTTATCTCCATAGCGCTAGATCAGTCCGACCGCACCCAGAGAATGACGCTGTGGTCAACGGTACGTGTGCTTGCAGTGGAAATATGGCCTTCGTCAAGGGGCGATTCATCATCCACTCGTGAAGTTGGGATCATCCCGCGAAAGACCTTCGCTACGCGGCAACATGCCAGCATGAATGACACGCGATGTCTTCAAGGAACTCGTGCCAGCGTCTTGTCTATCATGAGTCCTGTCGTCGTTAGCAATGCGATCAGCTTGTTGGGGCCGAAGCCGGTCGATGCAAATAATCCATGATCGACTGGCTACGAATCCCGATTATAGGTATGCTGTGTCAACGGAAAGGAAGCTCATGCCAAAATCACCCTCCCATCTGGTCTGGATGGACCTGGAAACGACAGGAATTGACGACCGCAGCTGTTCGATCCTAGAAATCGCAACCATCATCACGGACAAGGACCTGCACATCGTAGAAGAAGGTCCGGCACTGGTCATTCACCAACCAAGAAGCGTACTCACGAAAATGGAGCCATGGTGCATCAATCAGCATGGTGCGTCAGGTCTTACCGAAGCCAGCCGCAAATCGGACGTCTCGCTGGGCGATGCAGCGGCACAGACGCTGACCTTCGTACGCAAACACTGCTTGCGAGGGAAGGCCCCCTTGTGCGGCAACTCCATCGGTTTCGACCGCCGATTCATCATGCATCACATGCCCAAACTCAACAATTACCTGGATTTCCGCAACGTCGACGTCAGCTCGTTCAAGGAACTGGTTTATCGCTGGTATCCGGGGGTGGTAGAGAAGGTCGTCAAGAAATCGACTCATCGCTCGTTGGACGACATTCGCGAATCCATTGACGAAATGCGTTTCTATCGACAGCACGTGTTTCGTGTCAAGGCGTTGTGACCTCCTGCCCGGAAGAGAAGGCGAACTCGCCTGAGTCCCCAGATTCAGCAGAGTTCGCGAACCCAGCGGGGTTCGCGTTTTCAGGAAGCAGTGTCTTGGAGGCCCGAGATCGAATTGCGCCGTTCATTCACCGAACGCCTGTCCTGACCAGTTCAACCGTCAACAAGAAAGTCCAAACCTCTGTGTTCTTCAAGTGCGAGAACTTCCAGAAGACAGGCTCATTCAAGTTCCGCGGAGCATGCAACGCCGTCGCCAGCCTAAGTGATGCCGAGCGTGCCCGCGGCGTACTCACCCACTCTAGCGGCAACTACGCCCAAGCATTGGCCCTGGCAGCGCAGCTGCATGATGCGCCCGCCTACGTCGTAATGCCCGACAACTCGTCCGAGATCAAGAAAGCGGCAACAGCCGGATATGACGCATCGATTACGCTCTGCAAGCCGACCCATGCTGCACGCCACGAGACCGCAGAACGAATACGCAAAGAAACAGGCGCCACATTCTTGCACCCGTTCGATGATCCCCGCGTATTCGCCGGGCAAGGCACTGCGTGCATGGAGTTGATCGAAGAAGTTGGCGAACTCGATCTCATCTTGGTACCTGTGGGCGGCGGCGGCTTGCTATCAGGCACATTGCTGGCTGCCAATCACCTACTTCCGAACGCGGAAGTCATCGGATGCGAGCCTGCTGGAGCCGATGACGCCGCGCGGTCTTTGCAGACCGGAGAACGTATTGTGGACTTCGTCCCTAATACAATTGCTGACGGGTTGCGTACGCCCCTGGGCGAAACCACGTTCCCGATCATTCGTGATAGGGTCAATGATCTCGTGCTCGTTTCCGAAACCGACATTGTCCGCGCCATGCGCTTCGTTTGGGAGCGCATGAAGATCATCATCGAACCTTCGTCCGCCGTCGCTATTGCCCCGCTATTCAACGGAACGATCGAGACGAAGGGCAAACGCATTGGCGTCATCATCAGCGGCGGGAACGTGGATCTGACACAGTTCTTCGAGCTACTGGAGACAAAGATTGATTGACCGCAATCTCGAGGCCTATCGCGACCTACAAGGCGAAGGCTCCGATACCTGCTAAGTATCGCGAACCCAACACTTGAAGGCTATTGTTACGAGTTCAAATCCTCTTGGGGGTACCACGTAGAGAATCACCAGTCCTCTTGGATGATTACGAGTTCCAATCCCTTCAGGTCTGTTTTGCCACCGAACTTGCAGTAAAGGCCTTCTTTGGTTGTGGTAGTTCGAGTCCCTCAGACTCCAGAGAGATCTACGAATCGCTGATGGTAACAGGCTTTTTTCGCTTTCTATGGATTTTCTAGCAAATCCCCATTCTCGTATCAATAGATAGTGTTAGAGGTTTCGAGTTCGAGTTCCTCCGGGTCTCCAGCACAAATCGCTGCCGATTTCAACATCATCCTTGGATCGGTTCTTGGAATGAAGGCCACGCAATCGTACGCAACCTAAGAACCTAACTCAGCTCCAGCATCGACGTACTTCGCCTTCTGCTCAAGGATCGCATCGACCTGGGTGAAGAATGCATCGACCACCTCAGGTTGGAAGTGCGAATCACGGCCTTCCTTAATGATATCCATCGATTTCTCCACCGAGAAAGGCTCTTTGTATGGGCGGCGTGACGTCAGTGCATCGAACACATCGGCAATGGCTGTAATACGTCCCTCGATTGGAATGTCCTCGCTAGATAGGCCATTTGGATAGCCGGAGCCATCCCATTTCTCATGATGCGTCATCGCAATGACTTCGCCCGCTTGGAGCAGGTCTGATGTCGATCCTGCGAGGATCTTCCGACCAAACGTCGTGTGTTCCTTCATGATCATCCACTCTTCGGCATCCAGTTTTCCCGGTTTGAGGAGAATCGCGTCAGGCACACCGATTTTCCCTACATCGTGCATCGGACTGGCCTGAAGAATGAGTTCGCACTGCTTTGGTGGGAGGCCCAACTTCTTCGCGACGATGAAGCTGTAGTTGCTCATCCGCCGCAGATGCAT
>JAGLYB010000131.1 GCA_023132545.1 Candidatus Bipolaricaulota bacterium | reverse complement strand
TTGAGCGCTGACGGCATTGTGTCGTTGCCTAAGATGAAGTCGCACGGGCTTACCCGGATGACCGGAGCCATCAAGAATCAATTCGGGTGTGTTCCCGGTCCGCTAAAGGCGGAGTTTCATGCTCGCCTTCCTATGGCCGAGTTGTTCTCGCAGATGCTGGTGGATCTCAACCGACTTCTGAAGCCGCGATTGTTCATCATGGACGGCATCGTGGCGATGGAGGGAAACGGTCCTCAAAACGGGACGCCACGTCCGATGAACGTTCTGCTGTTCTCACGAGATCCCGTGGCGCTCGATGCCACAGTTTGTCGAATGATCGACTTGGACCCAACGTTGGTTCTTCCGATCCAATACGGAATCGAATTCGGACTGGGATCGTGCGAGAACATCGAGAATCTCGGCGATCCGATCGAATCGTTCGTGAACAGGGAGTTTGTTGTGAATCGGCGCCCTCTGCCTACCACGGAACAACCGGGGCGTGCCAGCCGAATGATGCGACGGTTCGTAGTTCCAAAGCCATTTATTCGTGCTTCAAAATGCACCCAATGCGGAACGTGCGTCAGTGTTTGTCCCGTCGATCCGAAGGCGATTGAGTTTCGAGGCTCTGGACGAGTCGACCCTCCTGTCTATGACTATCAGCGATGCATCCGGTGCTACTGTTGCCAGGAGCTGTGCCCCGAGGGGGCAATCGAAGTGGCAATACCGTTGTTGGGAAGGCTGATCCACCGCCGGTAAGTGCGACTGATCTGCTCTCTATGCGAATTTACGGTGAACGGTTTCACTCGGAGTACACGCGCTCGCCGAACTTGTCGAAGTCGCAGAGTTCGCCGAACTTATCGAACTTGCAGAAGTCGCAGAGTTCGCCGAACTTATCGAACTTGCAGAAGTCGCAGAGTTCGCCGAACTCGCAGAGTTCGCAGAGTACAACGGCTATTGAGCTGAACGACGAGATCGGCAACAATCCGAGGGGTGATACTAACTTGAGTCATTCACATCATGGCCACTCGCATGGCCCTTCTGCGGGAAAGCGGATTGGCGTTACCTTTTTTCTGAATTTGGCCTTCGCTATCCTGGAGATTGTCGGAGGGATCTGGACGAACAGCATGGCCATCCTGGCAGATGCACTCCATGATTTGGGCGACAGTCTTGCTCTTGGCTTCACCTGGCATTTCGCCAAGGTATCCGAGAAGAAGGGCGATGCCGACTACACATTCGGCTATCGCCGGTTCTCGCTTCTTGGTGCTCTTGTGATGTCCATGGCACTCATTGGCGGCGGGATATTCGTACTGGTCCAAGCCATTCCCAGAATCATCAGTCCGGAACCCTCCAATGCTCAAGGCATGATTGCTTTCGCCGTTGTCGGAGTCTTGGTGAATGGAATCGCCGCCCTGCGCATGCATGGAGGCCGCAGCCTGTCCGAGCGTGTCGTGACGTGGCACTTTGTCGAGGATGTATTGGGCTGGATTGCAGTACTCATCGCTGCGATTGTCATGTACGTCTCGAGCATCCACATCATCGATCCCATCCTCTCGATCCTGATCACGTTGTATGTGTTGTGGAACATCGGGAAACGACTGAAAGAAACTCTGGTCATCCTTCTCCAAGGAGTGCCCACGGGGTTGACCGTGGAGTTGTTGGAGTCGGAAATTTCGAAGGTTGCCGGTGTGATGGGAGTCCATCATACCCACGTTTGGACCCAAGACGGAGAACACCATGTGTTGTCAACACACGTTCTCTGCGATCCGAACGGCACGATTCGCCAATGCGCTGAGTTGCGTACGATTGTCAAATCAAGGCTCGCCGAGTTGGGGGTTCCCCATGCCACAATTGAGATGGAACCGGCATTGAGTGGAGATTGTCCCGACTCCTCTGAGAACTGCTTCAATACTTAAGAAACGCATTTCGCTGAAACTTTTTCATATCAGAAGTGTAAACACATCGCATCAAGGAGGTGCGTAATGTGCATTACAGCTTGGTTGCTACTGTCTTTCTTCTGGGCATTCTGGATCTACGCATTTGCTGGATGGTGGTGCGGAGGAGTATGCTAGGATTAATCTTGTAGAATACGTTTGTGGTGCAATCCGCCAGAAGCGCGTTTTTCGGAAGAGCGGAGCTAGGCTGGGTGCATGGCTCCGCCTCTTCTTTTGCCTTTCTTCACAGCTCAACCAAGATAAATTCAAATTCGCACGGTAACATCCGAATTCCCTGAGAATTAAAGGAGATCGGATGAGCGCGAATGAGCAGGACCTAAGAATCGACGGGATGCATTGTGCTTCCTGCGCTCAATCTGTTGAGCGCGCCTTGAAGGCCATTCCCGGCGTTGAGAACGCATCTGTTAATCTGCTGGGAGAAAGCGCTTCCATTACGCACGACGGTTCTGTGTCATTCGAAACACTGGCCCAAGCCATACAGGATGCCGGCTACAGTGCCTCAGCCAAGGGAGAAAGCAACACCGTTCAGATTGTTGTGAATGGAATGACGTGTGCTTCTTGCGCGGGGGCGGTTGAGCGTGCGTTGCAGGGCGTTCCCGGTGTTCAGTCTGCAGTCGTGAATCTCTCTATCGGGCGAGCCAGTGTGAAGGCGGATTCCGATATCGAAGAATCTGCTCTAGTTCATGCCATTCAATCGGCTGGATTCGAAGCAGGAGAAGTCACATCGTCCCGTCGAATCGCTGACAGCGAAATTGTTGAGCGAGACGAGCAGAACCTGCAAGACGCGGCTCGACGAATGCGACTCGCCTGGTTCTTCGCGCTTCCCATCATGGGATGGATGATTCCCGAGATGTTCTTCAACTTGATGTGGCCCACGCCGCTCGGTTTTCACATTGTCATGATCGCTCTGGCGGCCTTCCCGCTGTTCATGGTTGGCGGTCCTACGCTACGAGTAGGATTCAGGGCTCTGGGACATCGATCGCCCAACATGGACACGTTGATCGCTCTCGGTGTAACCGTCTCCTTTGGAACGGGAATTCTCGCCATCCTGGGAATCCTAGGCTGGCTCCCGACGATTTTTGACTACGCGGGTGTGTCAACAATGATCCTGGCCATTCACCTTACTGGACGATGGATTGAAGCCACAGCAAAGGGCAGGGCTTCCCGAGCCATTCACCGACTTCTCACGCTGGGAGCGAAAACAGCTCGCGTGCTTCGCGATGGCGAGGAAGTCAAAGTCACGGTTCAGCAGCTTGCCGTCGGTGACGTCATGATTGTTCGCCCGGGAGAAAAACTCCCTACGGATGGCATTGTCGTTCAAGGGGTCAGCTACATTGATGAATCCTTGGTTACTGGAGAATCCGTTCCAGTGAAGCGGGCCGAGGGCGAACCCGTTATCGGTGCCACCATCAACGGACGTGGGCTCTTGCATGTGAAGGCGACCGAAATCGGGGAAAGCACATTCCTCTCCCAGATTGTCCGCATGATGGAGGAAGTGCAGATGACCAAGGTGCCTATCCAAGCATTTGCTGATCGTGTAACGCGGGTTTTCGTGCCTGTGATCTTGGTGTTGGCGGCGCTTGTCTTCGTTCTTTGGTTAGTGGCTCCCGGAAGCCTGGGGCAGGCATATGACTGGGCGGGGCAGTTCCTGCCTTGGGTGACAGAAGGGCTAAGCCCTCTATCTCGTGCCTTGTATGCAGCCATTGCCGTACTCGTGATTGCCTGCCCATGTGCATTGGGATTGGCAACTCCGACAGCCCTGATGGTGGGAACTGGAGTGGGGAGTGAATTGGGCATCCTTTACCGATCAGGTGAAGCGATCCAGACGCTTCAGCAGGTAAAGACCGTTGTCTTTGACAAGACGGGGACGTTAACTGAGGGCAAACCGGGCGTGACCGACATCCATCCAGCAGATGGTTCTCAGGACGAGCTCCTTCGGATTGCCGGAGGCCTGGAAACCGGTTCCGAGCACCCAATCGGTCGTGCGATTGTCGAGGAATGCCATGATCGAGGAATTCCTTTGGCGGATGTGTCCGAATTCGAGGCCATGCCTGGAAAGGGCATCCGTGGCGTGATTGCCGGGATGTCGATCATTGCCGGGACTCGCATCTGGCTAGAGGAATCGGGGATTGACACTGACCCGTTGGGATCTGTGTGGGATGAGCTGTCCAGTCAGGCGAAAACCGTTATCGGGATTGCTCTTGGGGAGGCACGCTTAGCAGGAATCATAGCCATTGCCGATCGAATCAAGCCGAGTGCGCGTGGCGCTGTTGCCAGCCTCCATCGGCTTGGAATAAACACGGTGATGCTGACAGGAGACAGTCAAGCTACGGCACAGGCTGTCGCTGCGTCTGTTGGCATAGAGCAGGTCATCTCGGAAGTCCGTCCGTCCGGCAAGCTTAAGGCCATTCGGGCGCTCCAAGCGAGTGGTGATCGTGTGATCATGGTGGGAGATGGAATCAACGATGCTCCCGCTCTCAGGGCGGCGGATGTGGGAGTCGCGGTTGGAACTGGGACTGACGTCGCTATCGAGGCGGCAGATGTTACCGTGGTTTCAGGAGATCTCGAAGCTTTAGTTCGCGCGATCTTGCTGTCCAAAGCCACCTTCCGGAAAATCAGGCAGAATCTGTTCTGGGCCTTCTTTTACAATGTAGTTGCCATTCCATTCGCTATGCTCGGTCTTCTGCATCCTCTCATTGCAGAGGCGGCGATGGCCTTCTCTTCGATCAATGTGGTGACCAATGCCAACCGTCTGCGGCGACAGAAGCGCTTGCTTCAATCCCGAATTTCCTCATAGTGGGAAAGCCTCAATTCTTCATTAGTTGTGGTTGCAAGGCAGGATGCTATAATCCTGACAAATGCCAATAGCCAAGCGGTTGTTGGCATTGATCCTTTGCTCACAGGGGGCAGGGCTCGTGAAGGTGACAACACTGGCGATCAACGCAGGCATCAAGACTTGTTTGGATGCCCTCAAATCAAATTCCGCCGTTCGCAGTCTGGAGGAATAATGGATTCGCCCCAGTTCGAAGATCGGATGGCCAAGATTCTCTTTCCCAAAGAGGAAATTCTGCAGCGGGTGAAGGTAATCGCCGCGCAGATCACGACAGATTACACGCAGAACGGATTCGCCAAGGATCCGAAAGACCGTCCGCTGTTACTCGTCGGCGTTCTTCGCGGGGCCCTCGTATTCCTGGCCGACCTGGCACGGCGTTTCCCGATTCCAGTTGAATATGATTTGATCAGCGTCTCTTCATACGGCAACGGAACAGCACCTGGGGCCGTTCGATTGGTGAAGGACCTGGAGAAACCGATCGAAGGCCGGGACGTCCTGTTGGTCGAGGACATTATCGATACCGGCTACACCATCGAATACCTACGCCGTAGCTTCACCGCTCGTAATCCGGCCTCATTTCGCGTTTGCACGCTGGTAGACAAGGTGGCTCGCCGGGAAACCCCGACGACTATCGACTACACGGGGTTTGCCTTGGAAGAGGACGAGTTCATCGTAGGTTATGGAATGGACTATGCTGAACTCTATCGCAATCTCCCCTACATTGGCGTTTTGAAAACGGAGTGGATCGGATGAGCAGCACGACTGAGTTTCTGACCTTGGGTATCGAGACATCATGTGATGAAACGTCAGTTGCCGTGTTGCGTGGTGAGCATGACGTTCTCATCAACTCTGTCTATTCACAAGTGGATCTTCATGCCAAGTACGGAGGCGTTGTGCCCGAGGTTGCTTCACGCAATCATGTGGTCAAGCTGCCGTATCTGGTTCAAGAAGCCATGCAGACGCGCGGACTGTGCCTACAGGAACTCTCTCTGATCTCTGCGACCTATGGCCCCGGCCTTGTCGGACCTTTGCTGGTTGGACTGACGCATGGTAAGGGATTGGCGTACGGGCTCGGAGTTCCCTTCATCGGGGTCAATCACCTGGAAGGTCACGTGTTCGCCCATCGCATCACACAGCCGGATGTCGAACCTCCATTCATGGCCTTGGTGGTTTCGGGAGGCCATACGTCTCTCATTGACGTACCGCGATACGGGACGTACCAACTGGTTGGCATGACGGTCGACGACGCCGCCGGTGAGGCACTCGACAAGATCGGAAAGATGATGGGAATCGGATATCCAGCCGGCGCGGAAATCGATCGACTGGCCACACTTGGCGATCCCAAGACTGTTCGCTTCCCTCGTCCAATGATCGGGTCGCCTGGATTCGATTTCAGCTTCTCAGGACTCAAGACATCCGTCGTCTATCACCTCAGGAAGAATCCACGCGAGCGGCAGGAGGACATTGCTGCGTCTGTCTTGGCGAGCGTTGTCGAGGTTCTGACTAAGAAGTCGATCGAGGCAGCTCGTCGGTTTCATCGCAAACGACTGGTTGTCACGGGCGGCGTGGCCGCCAACGCACATCTGCGTAAGGCTTTGGCTGAAGCTGGAGTCGAACGGGGTGTCGAGGTTTCGTTTCCGAAGCGTTCACTGTGTACGGACAATGCCGCCATGATCGCGGCTGTGGGCGCTTTTCGCTTCCTGCATCTTGGTGAATCTCATCCACTCTCACTCAAACCAGACCCATCTCTGGGATTGGGACTGGGGAAGTCAAACGAGTAATTACAGCAGGTTCTTTAGACTGTTCCCGTAAGAAGGCAGTCTCTATTTGGCGTTCCCGGGTTCCTGCTCCCCGACGGGGTAAATCCAACCGTGGATGAACGTGTGCTGGCATTCAGGACAATGCGGGATCTTTCGATGGCTCAACTTCGTGATGTTTCCCCTCAACATTCTGCCGTGCCTGACGCCGGTAGGCCCACAGAACACCTTCCCGCCTCCTGCCGGATTGTTGTGCCAACTTGCCACATCCTCGTGGGTGACAGAAGCCAGTTTTCCCCGGCAGGTTGGACATCGCCCAAATCGTACTCGGAGTCGTTCGAATTGCTTCAGTTGGCGTAAGGGTCGTCGCTCATTGCTCATGGGATGCATTATAACATACTTCCGCCTGTGTGTGACGTGCTCGCATGGTTACACGCTCGCGCCAAGTTCTTCTCGGCAAGAGAGAGGAAGAGATAGAGGGGGCTGGAGTCCGAATAAGCAGCGACTGAATCCTCTCAGATAGTGGTTGGGAAGTCAGACGAGGACTACAGCACGTGTCTGTCTAGACTTCTTCTGTAACAGCGGTATCGCTTGGGGCATCATCCACTGGCTGTTCGGGATCCAATACTCGTTTCATGGATGCGATAGCCACTTCGACCATATCGTCATCAGGCTCTGCTGTCGTCAGTTTTTGCAACCACAGGCCGGGTTGAGCTAAGGTGCGAACCCACCAGAGATTGTAATTTCTGCCGCTAAATCGAAGCACTTCGTACGACACTCCGGCTACAATGGGCAGCAACAGCAGTCGGGACAGCATCTTCACCCACAGAGTTGGTTGTCCTACGAGTGAGAAGACCACAATGGCGATGATGAACACCGTCATCAAGAAGGCTGTTCCGCAGCGAGGATGTAGTGTTGTATGTTTCTGCGCGTTCTCTACGGTCAGTTCTTCATCTGCCTCGTAGGCATAGACAACTTTATGCTCTGCGCCGTGATACTGGAAGACGCGATGGATGTCCTTCATTCTGGAAATCAACAATAAATAGACGAAGAAGAAGCTCATGCGAATCAAGCCTTCGACCAGATTGAATAAGACCGAGTTTTCCAGTCGCAGGCCGGGAATGATGTGGGTGAGATAGAGCGGAAGCACCATGAATGCACCGATAGCGACCACGATCGCGATGGTAAACGTGATGAATGTGCCACCTTTACCCATCTGCTCGTCTTCGGGGAATGCCAGCTGCGTGGACAGATTCAAGGCGCGCAATCCCAACGACATCATGTCATAGAGACGGAACAACCCGCGAAGAAAGGGGATTTGTCCCAGCTTCTTGAATCTGAACCTGGCTGGCAAGGGTTGGACGAGGATCTCCCCGTCAGATTGACGACGAACGGCGACCGCTATTCGGTCGCCGTTCTGCATCATAACACCCTCGATAATGGCTTGTCCGCCGATTACCGGTTTCACTAGT
>JAGLYB010000130.1 GCA_023132545.1 Candidatus Bipolaricaulota bacterium | reverse complement strand
CTTCGGGACGGTTTTCTCGATTCTCTGCGAACTCTGCGGTAAGCACCAAATCTAAGGAGGAAGAATGAGTTGGTTCGATCTAGCAGGACGCAATCTCATCAGTGAGCTTGACTGGACGCGCGAGGAATACGATATCGCGATGAAGGTCACCGATCAGCTGAAGGGCGCATACTACAGTAGAAGGCAGCACCACACCCTCGAAGACAAGACGTTTGCCATGTTATTCTTCTCAGGCTCGACACGCACGCGTATGTCGTTTGAAGCTGGCATGACACAGTTGGGCGGGCACTCGCAGTTCCTCAACCCGACAACCATGCGCCTGTCTCTCGAAGACAAGCCCGGTGCGGGCGAAACTGTCAAGGATACAGCCAAAGCGATGGCTCGATTCTGCGATGGCATTGGCATCCGGTTGCTGGATGACTCGATTGATCGCTATGGCTTTGGGGACGAGGTGATGCAGAAATTCGGTGAGCATGCCGGCGTTCCCGTCATCAACATGGCATCGGACATCAACCATCCCTGCCAGTCGCTGACTGACATCTACACCATGCATGAAAAGCTGGAGGGAGATGTCAAGGGCAAGAAGATCGTCATTATGTGGGCCTACACACCGTGGATTCGCGGTCTCTGTTCTGTTCAAGGCACAGCGCTCATCTCGTCCATGTATGGCATGGACGTTGTCGTGGCCCATCCACAGGGGTACGAGATGGATCCCAACGTGATGCAGCAATGCCGCGATCTGGCAGATGCTACGGGTGGACGGTTCACAATCGAGAATGACCTCGACAAAGCGCTTGCCGGTGCCACTGTGGTGTTCCCTCGAAATTGGTTCACCAAGGATCGTTACCAAATCGGCAAGGAGAAGGAACACGAGATTGCCCTGAAGCACAAGGATTGGTGCTACACCGCCGAGAAACAGGCGCTGACCAATCCTGGGTACCTTCTCCAGTGCATGCCGGTAGATCGTGGACATGAGGCCATGCCCGACGTCTGCGATAATGATCTGTCGTGGATCTACGACCAGGCCGAAAACCGTTTGCATACGCAGAAGGCGATCATGACCCTCACTATGGGAGGCCGTCTGTAGCATGACGCACGAGCGGACAACCCTGATTGGAGCTGGAGTGCCGCGTCCTGATGCAGTGGACAAGGTACGGGGCGAGGCGAAATACATTGACGATCTCGCATTTCCCGGCATGCTCCATGGATGGGTTGTCCGCAGTCCTCATCCACATGCCAAGATTCTGAGCGTAGATTCAGAGTCCGCTCTGGCGAACCCGGATGTAGCCTGTGTGGTTACGCACCCCGACGTGCCTGGCGACAACGTAGTGCATGTCATCTATGATGATCAGCCGGCGTTGGCTCGTGATATAGTTCGCTACGTCGGCGAGCCGGTGGCTCTGGTTGCGGCAACGACTCGAAAGGCGGCCAAGGCAGCTGCCGAGGGCATGATCGTTCGATATGAAGAGCTTCCCGTGGTCTCCGATCCAGTGGAAGCGCTTCGCCCCGAGTCTCCCGTGATCGTCTCGCTTGAAGAGGCGGCCGAGGGTGGCGGCAACCTATTCAACGAGATGGTTCTCCACAAGGGCGACACAGACCGAGGCTTTGCTGAAGCCGACGTAATCATCGAGGGCGAATACGAGACCGGCTATCAAGAGCATGCCTACATCGAGACCCAAGGTGGGATTGCTGTTCCTGAAGAAAACGGTGGCCTAGCCATCTATGGATCGATGCAGTGCCCGTTTTACGTGCAACGAGCGGTATCTAGGGTTCTCGGTCTGCCCATGTCCAAGATCCGTGTCATCCAAACGACCACAGGCGGTGCCTTTGGGGGCAAGGAAGACGTTCCTTCTCAGATTTGCTCGCTGGCTGCCTTGATGGCGTGGAAAACACGCCGACCGGTCAAACTGGTGCTGGATCGCGGGGAAGATATGCTGACTACCAGCAAGCGGCATCCGTCGCGTGTTCGCTATCGAACCGGTGCCAAGACCGATGGCGCGATCACGGCCATTGACGTGGATATCATCCTCAACTCGGGAGCGTATCAAACGCTCTCGTCAGCCGTCCTCTGGCGCAGCATATGCACGGCGGCCGGCCCCTATTGCATTCCCCACGTTAAGGTGAACGCCAAGTCAGTGGCCACCAACACGGTACCCAATGGTGCATTTCGTGGATTTGGAAGTCCCCAGGTTATCTTCCCCCACGAGGCGCAGATGGACTTGCTGGCTGAGAAGCTGGGAATCGATCGTGCCGAGATCCGGCGACGCAATGTTCTGAAACCGGGAGACCGATCTTCAACTGAGCAATTGCTTGAGAATAGTGTGGGAATCGCCGAATCGCTCGATCTCGCCACCGAGATGATCGGTTGGCAGGATCGGCTGGAAGCCGTTGCCGAGTTCAATGCGGAGCATGACGAGGTGAGCCGTGGCCTTGGCATCGCATGCGTGCTGTATGGTGTTGGATTGGGAGGCAAGGCGCCGTTCTTGGACAAGGCAGGCGCCACCATGAAGTTGGAAGCCGACGGCTCGGTTGCCGCGGCTGTTGGAACTGTGGAAATGGGGCAAGGCCTCACAACAGCACTCCTGCAGATCGCTGCCGAGGAATTGGGCATTTCCATTGAGAGAATCCAACTGGCGCCGGTGGACACCTCGCGTGTTCCCGACTCAGGTCCGACAGTGGCTTCCCGGGGGACGATGATGTCGGGATTGGCGTTACTTGATGCGGCAAGGAAACTGCGTGAACGAGTTGAAGACGTGGCCCAAGCACAGGGTATCACCACGTCTGAGATTCGCGCCCGGTGGGATGAGATCGCGAGCGCATTCTGGCTCAACAACGTCGATCCGGCAGTGGAGGGCTGGGCCAAGACGGAGCCCGTGTCCTGGGACCCGGAAACCGGGCTTGGCGACGTCTATCCCGTCTATGCCTACGCGACCCACATTGCTGAGGTGGAGGTTGATCAGACGACCGGAGAGACAGATGTGATCGATTTCGTGGCTGTGCATGATTCAGGGCGCATTCTCAATCGAACATTGGCCACAGGACAAGTACAAGGTGGCGTTGCTCAAGGCATCGGATTTGCCCTCATGGAGGATATTCCTCAACGCGACGGCTTCCTGATCGTCAATGGATTGACAACGTATCGCCTCCCCACCATTCGCGACGTGGTCCTCGACATGGGTGTCGATTTCATCGAGGCAGAATTCCCGGCAGGACCGTTCGGAGCCAAAGGTATCGGCGAAGTGCCGCTGATGGCTGCCCATGCCGCCGTGGCGGGCGCTGTCTCACATGCTATCGGACGGGGTGCCACGCGGTATCCGCTCGATCCGGAAACCGTGGCCGGTCTGCTAAAACCAGCCTAGAACTCTCCTCCTCAACAAAAAAAGAGAAGGGCCAAAGCCCTTCTCTTTCAAGATTTCACAAATCGCGAGTGTGCTACATACCAAGTACTGTAAATAGTGCGCCCCAATCGACACTGCCTGCTACCACTTCCGTGAGACTAGTGACTCCCAACATGCCCATAATAGTATTGAAGAAATTCTCAATTCCCTCGGCTGGGGATTCCATGATGATGGGCATCAGCGAGTCGGCCAGCGACATGCCAAGCGATTCCGATAATCCCGCTAGATAAGCAGCGTTGTCCGCGAAGAACTGCTCGAATGCAGCTACGAGTGCGGCCGGGTTGGCTTCGCGAACAGCGACGATGCCGATTCCGAACAAGCGTCCCAGCACGGCCACGGACGTGAAGTACGGCGAACCGATCGGGATTGTGTTGCCGGCTTCATCCATCTTGAGCCACTGCGCGAGCGCGGGAACCGCAGTCGCAGGAGCAAGGTAAATCTGGAATGTTCCGCCTTTCGTGAGTGCTCCGGCGAAATCAAATACCATTCCTGTCAACGGGCCTAGGGGAACGAGGTTCCCACCGATTGCGAGGATGTTGCTAATGGTGACTTCTTGCTCGAACTCCAGATGTAGGATGTTCGCAGTCTCTCCGGTGGTGTTGTTGAAGAACCATACTGCTGCGTCTCCCGCACCATACGTTTCCGTAAACGGGGTAGCGGCAACGGCGACGAACGACAAGCTCACGACCAGGCCTAACACCAACCATAGATTCTTGGTTCGAATCATACCAGCCTCCTTGGGGCGAAGTGAATGAAGCATTCTAGCCGGATGAGTTGGCTCTGACAACGCACGCAGACGTCTTCTTGCCTAGCTATCTCGAAGAGGCTGCGATGGCTTCCGCTAGAGCAACATCCTCCGGGTAGGTGATCTTGATGTTCGTGCGCTCTCCAGGGACTGTTGCGACGGATTTGCCGGCCAACAGAAGGGCACTCGCGTCGTCGCGGATCTCCGGTGGAGCGGTTTCAAGACAGCGAAGAATGAGATCTCGTCGGAATCCTTGAGGTGTTTGCGCTCGCACCAGCGAATGTCCCTGAAAGCCGGATAGCTCCTCAATGCGCCTTCCTGCACCTACGTGATGCAACAGATCGGTGATCGGAAGAACGGGGATGACGGCATTCTCTTGTTGTGCCGCGCTTAGCACGCGGTGGATGAGCGCCGGGGACGGGAAGGGGCGTGCTCCATCATGAATCAGCACGAAATCGCTGCCTGCAGCGCGGACTCCAGCGAGGGCGGAATCGCGGCGTGTCTTCCCGCCCTCAACGAGACGAAACGGGATCCCGATGGGTTGAATTAGTTGCCTGACAGTCTCCATTTCGTCGGCATGAATGACGAGAACAAGATCATCAATGTCTGGGATTCGAGTGAATGCTTGGACAGTATGGCAAATCAATGCCTGCCCACGAATGGGAAGAAAGACCTTGTTCTGGCCAGCCCCCATCCGATCCCCGCGTCCAGCTGCGAGGATCACTGCGCTTGTTGTCATGGCGTCGATGCGTCGAGTGATGTCAGCTTTCTTAGAACGAGGCTATCAGGGTCGATGGTATAGGCCTCCCATGAATCGGAACGGTTGGAGTTGAAGTAGATGACTCCATCGATGCCCCAGCTGGGATTGATGTCATCAGCGGCGTGCGTTGTGAGACGGACCACCTCGAGGCTGGCTAAGTCGAGTACATAGATGTCAACGTTCTTGTCACGGCTCGATGCAAATGCGATGCGGGTGCCGTCGGGCGACCACCATGGCGACCAATCTGCGTATTCATTGATCGTGAGCTGTCTCTCGATGTTCGTTTCAAGGTCCAGCGTGAACAATTCCAAGCTCGATTCGGCCGTTGATTCATAGACGATCATGCGAGCGTCGGGGCTGAGTGCCGGTTCCCAGTAGCTGTAGTCAGTCTCCTCATTGCCGAAGAAGTCACATCCGACAAGGGTCATCAGGCATAGGCCAGCCAATAATCCAACAATGGTAAAGTTTCTTTTGTTCATCAGTCCATCCTTGTCAATGTTCCCCGTGTGAGTTCTCGCCGGCGGGTTCCACAAATAACATGCGTCCGGCATCAGTTTGCAGCGTACTCTTCACGACCGCCTTAATGGTTCGTCCGATGTGGCGTCGGCCGTTCTCCACCACAACCATGGTGCCGTCATCCAGATAGCCCACGCCTTGGTTGATTTCCTCGCCGCGATCGATGATTTCTACGGAGATGTCCTCGCCCGGAATAAAGCGCGGCTTGACGGCATTGGAAAGCTCGTTGACGTTGAGAATGGAGACACCCTCGACTTGAGCGACGCGGTTGAGATTGTAGTCCGTTGTGATCAGAACTGCCGATTCGTCCTTAGCGAGATGAATCAGTTTGCGATCTACCTCGCGGATGGCGGGATAATCACGGGCGATGATACGAATGGGAACGCTCTCATCCTGCATGAGCTGATTCAGCGTGTCGAGGCCACGGCGTCCTTTGCGACGACGGAGGCTGTTGGAGGAATCAGCGATGTTTTGCAGTTCGCTAAGCACGAACTCGGGTACTAGAATCTCGCCCTCTACAAATCCAGTAGCCAACAGGCTGCCGATTCGTCCGTCGATAATGATGCTGGTATCCAGAATCTTCTTCGGTGCGCTTCCTCGTCGGGTTCGCGAATTGCCATTGTTTCGCCGGGATCTCCCGATGGGAATCGTAAGGAGAAAGCCGATCCGAAAACCAAGCAAGCTGCAGCCGATGAGAAAAGCACCTTGTGCGATCCGCGCTCCATCGGATGATGGAAACGCGATTGCAATACCGCAGGAGACGATAATGCCAACGATGGTTCCGCCCAACCCAACCAACAAACTGTTTAGCAGCCTATGTTCGACGCCTTCCTCCTCAAACGTTGGGGACAACCGTTTCCAGATAAAGCGAATCCCCGTCGCCAACACAGCGCCAACAATCCCTCCGAAGAGTGCATTGGACCACAACATAGACAAGGATCCGAATGATGGGAAAAGATGGTAAGCAACTGAGATGGCAGCACCGGCGAAGGCTAGAGATGATAAGAACAACATAAAATAGAACATGCCCGCCACCGTCCTTTGTCTACGAAGAGAAATCCACCGGGGATTTCTACTCGATTTCCTCAAATATCCTACTATACGTAGCACTTGTTTTCACTACAAGATTTCGCTATTGTAATCAGCAAATGAGGGCTCTCAGCCTTCGTGGATGGGGGGGGACTACACTGACTACTGAGTGGACCATCCGCGAGGTATTGAATTGGACTCGTGGATATTTCGAGGACGCGGGAATTGTGCAGCCGCGTTTGGAAGCAGAGATTTTACTTGCTCATGCTCTTGACGTCGATCGCCTTCATCTCTATATGGCTCCCGATAAACCTCTCACCAGCGATGAACGATCGCTCTATCGAAGTGTGGTGAAAGAACGCCAGTCGGGAACCCCTCTTCAGCACGTAACTGGTGAGGTCAGTTTCTATGGGTTACGATTCCGCGTTGATCGCGAGGTCCTGATTCCACGGTCTGAGACCGAAGAACTGCTAGACCAGGTGATCAAGCGTGCGCCTCGGGATCGGGAGATCCGTTGTCTGGATTTGGGTACGGGAACCGGAGTGATTGCCGTATGCATGGCTCGCTACCTTCCACAAGCTCAAGTCACTGCCGTTGATATCTCGCCAACAGCGCTTGAAATGGCGCGTGAGAACTCAAAGCTAAATGAGGTTGCGGATCGAATCGAGTTTATTGAGTCCGATTGGTTCACCAACGTTGAGGGGAAATTCGATTTCATTGTCTCCAATCCTCCCTATATCCGACGTGACGAGTTGGCGGATCTCCCCAAGGAGGTTCGAGAACACGAACCATCTGTAGCTCTGGACGGGGGAACTGACGGTCTGGAGAAGATCCGCTTGATTGCTGCCCAGCTTCGAATGTATCTCCAACCGGATGGAGTCGTTCTGATGGAAATTGGGCACGAGCAAGGCGAGCGTGTTAAGAAGATCTTGGAAAGTATCGAGCTTGTGCACGTCAGCGTCGAGCGTGACATGGCAGAGAAGGATCGGTTTGTTATAGGGCGATGTCCATCATGATCCAAGTATCCGAACTGCATTTTTCCACGGAAGACGGCGTCAAGGTTCTAGAAGACATTCATCTGCGTGTAGATCAAGGCGAGTTGATCATGGTCTTAGGGCCGGCCGCGTGTGGGAAGTCTTTGCTCCTGGGATTGCTGGGGGCACAGATTCCTCCGCAGCGCGGCCAGATTCTCGTTTATGGACGAAACGTTGCTCGGTTGGGAGCAAACAAAGTGCTCGCACTGCGTCGGCGTATTGGCGTGTATCCTCAAGGCTTCGTGCCTCTTCCCAGGACCGTTCATGAGAACGTGACCTTCAAGTTGCTTGCGCTGGGCAACTATCGCGAGCAAGCCGAGGAGAAGGTGCTTTATGCACTTGAAACGACCGGATTGATCCGCCAGCAAGGCGTCGATGCCCTTGAGCTATCATCGATTGACCGCATTAGGTTGGGCATCACGTTGGCGATCTGCCACGACCCTCTCTTGTTGCTGATCGATGAGCCGTTCGAAGGCTTGGCCGAAGATGAGAAGGCGGAAGTCGCTCGCTTGCTGTGCCGAATGAATACAGGACACGTCACGATTCTGGTGGCAACTCGAGGACCGGTGCCGCCAGGGTTGGAAATATTCCGGCGTATTCGCTTGGTCGACGGGATGGTGAAGGGGGCATGAATATGCAGTTGTTCCTATTCCGCGAGCTATTGGGTGCCATCCGAACGAAAAGCGCCGTTTTCTTTGCGCTTTCAGGCCTGTTGTTGTTCCTGTTCTTGGCCTCGGTTGCCTGTTTCTTCATGATCAGTCCGGGCAGTGTATCCCGAAGCGCCGAGGGGCAGCCGATCGAAGAAATCCGCGTGTTCTTATCGCCGCGACTTTCTTCAGCAACTATCGACCAGTTGTTCCTCGAATGGCGTGAACGGGATGAGATCGCCACGCTACGCTTCCAGTTTGCGCAAGAGCTTGACGAGACTGCTTCCGGCGGTGTGTTCATCCTATCTCCAGCAGATCCGACGATGGCCAGCGCGCTCGCAATCGAGTTTCGAAGCATTGAAGGCGTTACCGAAGTCATCGAGGTGCAGCGTGAGCTAACCATCGAAACCCCGACCGTTTCTCTGGTGATTCGCATCTCACTGCTTGTGATTCTGGTGGCCTCCATCGCGGCCAGCCTTTTCTGTTCCCGGCGAGGATTCCACGAATTGCTGACGTCTTTCTCCGGTGAAATCCGCATGCTACGCCTATCGGGGATCTCGGAACGTATCGTATTTGTGCTGGTTGTTGCTCTCGGTGTCCTGATTGGGCTTCTGGGAGGACTCTTCCTATTAGCCGCTTTGTATTTGTTCCATCAGATTGCACTTTCGAATGCTGCTGTCTTCTCGCTGTTTGGGGGATTGACCAACGGACTTCGGATCCTCAGTGTGGGGATGATTACGCTTGCGCTGGGAACGGTGTTTGGAGGCTTGGCAGGACTGCTTGGGGCCAGCCTATTGCATGGGCGCCAATTCGATCCTCTCCCCTAGAAGGGAGGGGTATTTGCAAGAGGCCGATGTCTGCTGCCGTGCTTCAAGGCTTCGATTGGAGCACGATTTTCATTGGGAGTTCACCCTCACTCGTCTACGATTTCCGGATCGGGTTCCGCTCGACTCCGCAAATACTGAATGCCTCGCTTGGTTAGGTAGACCATGCCGATGGCGACGAAGATCGATTCCACGAGTTTGAAGGTCAGGGAATAGGCGACCACTCCGGCGCTCGTGGCCGCCGGAACCGCCAGGGCAAATACGCCGACCAGAGCTGCTTCCGCCGTTCCCAATCCTCCCGGTGTTATCCACAAGAAGAAAGACAGCATGATGGTGAAGGTGAAGATTAGTGACAACTGCGGGAGCGTGAAGTGAAGTCCGGCTGAGAAGAGAAAGAAGAATTGGGGACGTGTATACACGAAGAACGTGGCCACAGTTTGTAGCAAAAATGCGGCCAAGGTTCCCTTCCAGTGTTTTGTAAAGGCACAATGGACCTCGTCTTCTGTTTCCGAGACCTTGTTGGCTGCTCGTTCCAGCGCGTTCTCCCATCGTGAAAACGGTTTGCCCAATAGATGGATGATGCGGCTAATCCACTTCAGATTGCCTGCGAAATCGACCAATCCCACAAGAATCCAGAACGTGACAAAACCGATGACGGATGCAAGCAGCCTTCGTTGTTCCCAAGGGATTTGAGGCGACGACAGTGCATAGAAGCTTCCCATCAGAATGAACACGATCATGCTGAGACCGCCAAGAAAGCGTTCGACTACGATGGTGGCGAAGATGCGAGTTGTCGGCGCATCTGACTTGCCCACGACGAGCATGGCTCGCACCGGCTCTCCTCCGAAATACAGGGTCGGTGTGAGATAGCTGACGGCATAGCCGGCAAGACGGGCGCCGATGATGCTTCGTAACGGAAGGCGAATGCCATAGGAGCGCAGAATGACCCACCAGCAAAGGATCCAAAACGTCATCGAGATCAGCACATTGCCCAGGACACTGAGGATACCGAAGACTCCCAAGGCGACCATCTCGGCGAATGTCTTTTGCCATCCCACGAAATACATCACAGTCACCAGGATTCCCAATCCAATG
>JAGLYB010000013.1 GCA_023132545.1 Candidatus Bipolaricaulota bacterium | reverse complement strand
GGGGCTTATTAAAGAAGCTGATGTAGAACGTTAAGGAGGAATAATGCTTCAGGAAGCACAAGAGGTTGCAAGCGGGATCTCCGGCGCTGACATCGCCCTGGCTGCGAAGTACATTGCCGCCGGTCTTTGTATGGGTATTGGGTCAATTGGCTCCGCCCTCGGTGAGGGTAATGTGGCGGCCCATGCGTTGGACGGCATGGCGCGTCAGCCGGAAATACAAGGCGCGTTGATGCGAACAATGGTTTTGGGGCAAGCGATTACTGAATCGACAGGAATTTACTCTCTGCTGATCGCCATCGTTCTGCTGTTCGTCGTCTAAGGAGACCGAATGAGCGTTGAATGGGGGAAGATCGTCACGAGCATCAACCCGACGCTCGCGTTCGGGGTGGTCAACTTCGTCATTCTCCTGTACTTGCTGAAACGATTGCTGTTCAAGCCGGCGCTGGAGTTTCTGGACCGCCGAAGAGAGCAAATTGCAGCTAGAATCAAGTCTGCGCGGCAATCCGAATTACAGGCTCAGCAGCTCGTCCTGGAACGAGATTCCGAATTGAAGCAGGCGCATGTGCGTGCCGAAGGGATTATCGAAGCTGCACAGCGTGAGGCCGAGGCCGCCATCACTCGGGCCAAGGACTTCGCCAAGAATGAGGCGGCCAAGATCCTGTCCGACGGCAAACATCGGTTGGAACAGGAACGCGACCGCATGATTCACGATCTTCGGGAAGCCTATGCCGAAATTGCCATTCTAGGAGCCGAACGCGTGCTCAATCGCGAGATTCGCATTGACGATCATCGTCGCTTGCTTGACCAATTGCTGGAAGAAATCAACGAAGAGACCCTAAGGATCCAATCGTGAGATCGCAGGAAATCGCGCGACGATACGCGGCTGCCCTATATCAAGTTTCTGTCGAAGACTCCTCTGTCCGAGAGATTGAAAACGAGCTGGCTATTGTGGCGAAGGGAACTTCTGACGAAGTTGACGTGCGGCGCTTCCTCGCGCATCCACTGGTGCCGAGAGAAAAGAAATCGGAATTCCTGACGACCGCATTTCCGAAAACCTCGGAGAGGATGAGAAATTTCTTCGAGCTGTTGATTCACAATCAGAGAGAGACGTATCTGGACCTGATCCATGATGAGTTTGTGGATATCCGAACGGCGGCCGAAGGTGTGATTCAAGTGACGATTACCATGGCTCAGGCATTGTCCGATGAGGACAGAGCTCGCTTGAAAGAACGGTTGGAGAAGGCGCTGAAACACCCAGTTCAATTGGAAGAACTCATTGACGAAAGTATGCTCGGAGGTGCCCGAATCGAAGCAGCCGGACACGTAATGGACGGTACGATCCGTGCGCGGCTGGGAGAATTGCGAAGGCAATTGGAAGAATAGGGGGACAAGGTGACTGGCGCTCGCAAAGATGAGATCACGGCCATCCTCAAACAGCAGATCAAAGGCCTGAAATACGACCTCGAAATGCAAGAAGTGGGGGTCGTTGTTGAGGTTGGGGACGGAATCGCCCGGGTTTACGGTTTGGAAGGAGCGATGGCTTCGGAGATCGTCGAGTTCCCAAATGAGATCTACGGATTGGTACTGAATCTGGAAGAAGAATCCGTAGGTGTCGCCCTGTTCGGCGAATCCGAGCGTGTCCAAGAGGGCGATGAAGTGCGTCGTACGAGACGTGTTCTTGAGACGCCGGCTGGTGAAGGCATGCTGGGACGAGTGGTTGATCCTCTTGGCCGACCGATGGACGGCAAGGGTCCGATCGAAGGGACCGTCATGCGAAAGGCTGAAATCATCGCACCGGGAGTCATCAATCGTCAGCCCGTAGATACACCGCTGCAAACGGGACTCAAGGCAATTGATGCGATGACGCCGATCGGCCGAGGGCAACGTGAACTCATCATTGGAGACCGCCGCACCGGGAAGACGGCCATCGCCCTGGATACGATCATCAATCAGAAGGACACAGACGTAGTTTGTGTGTACGTGGCCATTGGGCAGAAAACATCAACCGTGGCCCGCATTGTCGATACACTGACCAAGCATGGCGCCATGGAGTACACGATTATCGTGGTGGCCGACGCGAATTCTCCCACGCCGATGCAGTACCTGGCTCCCTATGCCGGTTGTGCCATAGCCGAGTACTTCACCTACAAAGGAAAGGACGCCTTCATCGTCTATGATGACCTATCCAAGCACGCAGTTGCCTATCGAGAGATGGCCTTGTTGCTGCGGCGTCCTCCGGGACGTGAGGCCTATCCCGGTGACATCTTCTATACCCATTCCCGCTTGCTGGAACGCGCTGTTCGTTTGTCCGAGGCGAATGGAGGTGGGTCGTTAACTGCGTTCCCTCTTATCGAAACCAAAGCCGGCGACATTACAGCCTATATCCCGACCAACGTAATCAGCATTACAGACGGTCAGATCTACCTGGAAACCAATCTGTTCAATCAGGGATTTCGCCCGGCAATCAACGTTGGATATTCCGTGTCGAGAGTTGGTGGGGCGGCTCAAATCAAGGCTATGTCGCAAATCGCGGGAGAACTAAGACTGGAGCTGTCCCAGTATCGCGAGTTGGAAGCATTTGCCGAATTCTCGTCTGATCTGGACGACGAATCCAAGGCACAGCTGGCACGCGGCGATCGTCTCATGGAAATCCTGAAGCAGAAACAATACGCGCCGCTGTCCGTTGAAGAACAAGTTGTTTCATTGTACGTGGCCGTGGAAAACCACTTGGCTGACATTGAAGTCTCTGAAGTAGGCCGCTTCGAAGAAGCGTGGCTGCGATTTGTGAAGAACGAACACGGCGAAATCCTGGAGACGATCAAGAACGAAAAAAAGCTGACCGATGACCTGAGAACACGGCTTGACAAGGCGGTCGAAGAATTCAAGGAACGGCTCGCCGTCTAACTAGGATGAGCTGATTGCGCGGTCCAGGGGCCGCGGTGATGTATTGGCAACACCGAAGCAAGCGCCGATACAGCAAACTGGTGAGGAATAGGAGTATCGAACGTGGCGCAGAATGTACGAGCTATAAAGAGCCGGATTGGAAACATTGAGAACATCCGGCCCCGATGGTCACGTGGAGCTAGAGGATAGGTAATGGCGCAGAATGTACGAGCTATAAAAAGCCGAATTGGGAATATCGAGAACATCGGGCAGATCACCAAGGCCATGAATGCGATTGCTATGACCAAGGTCACACGGATGAAGCGTCAATTGGCCAAGACGCGTCCCTATATCGAGGGCTTGACAGCGTTTGCCCAACGGATGATGGGGCGGCTAGCGTTCGATGAAGAGACTCACCCGTTGACTGTGCCCAATGGGTCCCCAGTTGTCGGCGTGTTCGTTCTGAACTCCGATCGTGGTTTGTGCGGACGATACAAAGGAGAACTTAACCGGGAGTCGGAGAAGCTGATCCAAGAGTTCGGATCCGACGGACATCTGATTCTCGGTGGGGAAAAGGCGCGAGCCTATTACTCACGCCGAGATGTTCAAATCTTGGGCACATACGCGAACGTTTACGATCAGCCCACAGAAGCCATTGCCGCGCGAATGGCTGACGAGCTCCTCGCTTTGTACGAGCGTGGCGAAGTCGGGCGGATCGATCTTATGTACATGCGCTTTGTGTCCGATTTGTCGCAGAAGCTGGTCGTTGAACCATTCTTGCCGATTCTGATCGAAGGTGATGAGAACGATGATCTTATCGATCCGGGAGCCAACGCCATGCTTGACATTGCCTTACGTATGGCGTTACGAGGCACGTTGTATGCAGCGTTGATTGAGACCAAAACCTCTGAAGACGCCCTCCGCCGCCAGGCCATGAGAGCGGCCACAGACAATGCTGAAGACCTGGTGAAGAGCTTGACGCGCACCTACAACAAGGCGCGCCAGCAAGCGATCACCAGAGAAATCGCCGACATCATCGGCGGTGCCGAAGCGCTACGAACTGAATAGGAACTTGAGGAGTCATTCGATGGAAGGACAACGTACAGTTGGCAGAATCACTGAAATCAAGGGGCCGGTTATCGATGCACGGTTCGAGAAGGGCCAGCTGCCGCGTGTAAACAACGCCCTTCGTATTGAGAGAGACGGCGAGAAGGACCTCATCCTCGAGGTAGCCCAGCATCTGGGTGACGACGTTGTCCGTGCCATTGCCATGGACTCCACAGACGGGCTGTCGCGGGGAACCGAAGTCATCAATACAGGGGGCCCCATCACCGTCCCCGTGGGGCTGGAAATGCTGGGTCGAGTAATTGATATCGTAGGCGACCCCATTGACGGACAGCCGATGCCCGAAGGGATCAAACGTCACTCGATTCACAGCAAAGCTCCGACCTTGCTTGATCAAGAGACCGAGACCGAGGTGTTCGAGACCGGCATCAAGTCCATCGACCTGGTGGCTCCGTTTCCCAAGGGAGGGAAGATCGGCCTGTTTGGGGGCGCCGGTGTAGGCAAGACGGTTCTCATCATGGAGATGATTCGATCCATCGCCTATGAACACGAAGGATATTCCGTGTTTGCCGGTGTAGGCGAGCGCACGCGCGAAGGCAACGACCTCTATCTTGAAATGAAGGAAGCCGATGTGCTCAAGAATACGGCCCTGGTTTATGGTCAGATGAACGAGCCCCCGGGTGCCCGCTTCCGCGTTGCCCTAACAGGGGTAACCGTGGCCGAGTACTTCCGTGATGAGGAAGGAACCGACGTATTGCTGTTTATCGACAACATCTTCCGTTTCGCGCAAGCCGGCGCTGAAGTGTCGGCCCTGCTGGGACGTATGCCGTCGGAAGTTGGCTATCAACCGACGCTGGCAACGGAGATGGGTGAATTGCAGGAGCGTATCACGTCAACCAAGAAGGGATCGATCACATCAGTACAGGCCGTCTACGTGCCGGCCGACGACCTGACCGACCCGGCACCGGCGACGGTATTCAGCCATCTCGACGCTGCCATCACATTGTCGCGCGAGATCGTAGAAAAGGGGATTTATCCCGCTGTTGATCCGCTGCAGTCAAACTCAACGATGCTTGATCCGAATGTCATTTCCCGCGAACACTACCGCGTGGCTCAGAAAACGTTGCGCATTCTCCAGCGCTACGAAGATCTAAAGGACATCATCGCCATCATGGGTATGGACGAGCTGTCCGAAGAAGATCAACTCACTGTTCGACGTGCACGCAAAGTGGAGAAGTTCATGTCACAGCCGATGTTTGTGGCCGAGAATTTCACCGGGAAACCTGGCGCCTACGTGAAGCTGGAAGACACTGTCAAGGGCTTCGGTATGATCGTGGACGGCAAAGTTGATGACATCCCGGAACAGGCCTTCTATATGGTGGGTCCGATCGAAGAGGTTCTGGATCGCGGCAAGAAATCGGGGCATGCAGTGGGGGAACAGACAGACTAATCCACGTCTGTTCCTTGATGAATCCCGCCCGCTGAGGAATTCATCGCAACTGGGGATTGACGGGTCGTGAAGCGCCTTCTATCGCCGAATGGCGACAACCAACGCGTATCCCTTTGCCGAAATCCCATTCAAGATCGACATTTTGATGAACTGAGCTACGCATTGACCCATACAAGTTGGCCTTCTATCGCCAGAATGGCGACAACCCACGTGGCTACGTCTCACGAGTCCGCCCTGGAGTGGATATTTCACGAGCCTAGCCCCGCATTGACGCTTCAGGTTGGCCCTCCTATCGCCACACATGGCGACAACCAACATTGTTACTTCCCGAGATCTTCATCCTGGAATGGCCAATTGACGAGCAAACTTCCGCATTGACCCATACAAGTTGGCCTTCTATCGCCGAATGGCGACAACCTACGTGGCTACGTCTCACGAGTTCGCCCTGGAGTGGATATTTCACGAGCCTAGCCCCGCATTGACGCTTCAGGTTGGCCCTCCTATAATCGGCGTTGCACCGGCGACGTAGCCAAGTGGTAAGGCAAGGGACTGCAAATCCCTGACTCACCGGTTCGAATCCGGTCGTCGCCTCCATCAAGGGTGGTTAGCTCAGCTGGGAGAGCGCTTGCTTGACGTGCAAGAGGTCACAGGTTCAAGTCCTGTACCACCCACCAGATCGCCCTGTTCGAACACGGGTTCGACAGGGCGAATCCTTTGATTAGCTGGTTCTATCTTCAGTTTGATTACGACATCGAGATTGTCGTTGAGGACGACGTTTATGAATGTACGCCGATGGGCGATCATGACCAGCTCCTAAATCTCGCTTCTGTACGCATCTGATTGCCCATCCTACGGGCGTTCGGTATACTTCGGCACCTCCCGAAATGGGGCAAGGGGTGATGGTTGTGGGGAAGAGTCCATGTGTCGGTCTCCGTCGAGAAAACATGTATCACTGGGAGCGGCGAACCCCGTTGATCCCGGATCATATTCAGGAGCTTTCTCAGGACACAGGCCTCCAATTCATCGTTCAATCCTCCGATATGCGGGCGTATTCCGATGACGAGTACAGAGGAGTCGGACTACCGATAGCAGCCAATTTGAAAGAATGCCCGGTCATCATCGCTCTAAAGGAAATCCCGGTCGATGTTCTGGAGAAGGACAAGGCTTACGTCTTCTTCTCGCATGTCATCAAGGGCCAGGCGGTCAACATGCCGATGTTGCAACGTGCTCTGGATCTCGGTTGCACCGTCATCGACTACGAGAAAATCACCAACGACAAGGGTCGCCGCTTGATCGCTTTCGGCAACTACGCCGGACTGGCAGGCATGATTGATACGCTGTGGGCTCTGGGAGATCGGCTGGCTTGGGAAGGAATCGCCAATCCGTTCGAGTTCCTCACCCAGGCTTCACAATACACTGATCTGGCTGAAGCCAAGGCCGCTATCCTGAAGGTTGGCGAAGCCATTCAGAGTGAAGGGCTTCCCGAATCAATCACGCCGCTGACGATGGGAATCGCCGGCTATGGCAACGTATCAAAGGGCGCTCAAGAGATTCTCGACTTGCTTCCAATCACCGATGTCGGTCCCTCCGATCTGCTGGCGGGGCATCTGCCGGATGACGCGAACAATACCATTCTCAAGGTCGTGTTTCGTGAGAAAGACACCGTCCTGCCTTTGGTTGAAGGCAAGACGTTTGAGCTTCAAGAATTTTACGATCATCCCGAGCGCTATCGAGCGGCTTTTGAACGCTATCTGCCACACTTGACCACGCTCGTGAATTGCATCTACTGGGAACCCAAGTATCCGCGACTGATCACTGTCAAGGCCGCGAAGACACTCTATGCCGATGGCCAGCCGAAGCTTCGTGTGATCGGGGACATCTCTTGCGACGTCGAGGGTGGCATTGAGATCACGGTCAAGGCGACAGAGCCAGATGATCCGATCTATGTCTACGATCCTAAGACTGGCTCGATTCGCTCGGGAGTGGAAGGATCCGGCCCGGTGATGATGGTTGTCGACATTCTTCCGTCGGAATTACCGCGGGAGTCATCGGCGTACTTCAGCAACATCCTGAAGGGATTCGTTCCCGATATCGCAACTGTCGATTATTCAGTTGACTTCGAAGCCTTGAGTTTGCCGGCTCCGCTCAAACGGGCTGCGATCTGTCATCGTGGAGAGCTGACACCGGACTACCGTTATATCCAGACTTATCTCGACGCGGCACAGTCGCACGAATGAAGGAGAACACCGTGAAGAAAGTACTCGTGTTGGGCGCCGGCCTGGTGGCCGGACCGTTGGTTCGCTACCTGTTGAACGTCGACGAGTTCACCGTGACTGTCGCTAGCCGGACAGTGGAAAAGGCGCAAGCCTTGGTTGGCGATGCTGACAACGGGATCGCTCAATCCTTGAACGTCAAGGACGAAACCGCACTGGAAGCCTTGATTGCCGATCACGACCTTTCCATCAGCCTGTTGCCCTACGTCTATCATCCAACTGTGGCCCGGCTGTGTGTGAAGCATGGCAAGCAAATGGTGACCACGTCGTACGTTAAGCCGGAGATGCAGGCCCTTGATGCTCAAGCCAAAGAAGCAGGAGTGATGCTGCTTAACGAAATTGGCGTCGATCCCGGCATCGACCATATGTCAGCCATGGAAGTCGTTCACCAGATTGAGGCCAAAGGAGGCAAGCTTGTCTCATTCACCTCGAACACGGGCGGACTGCCCGCGCCTGATGCCAACGACAATCCGTTCGGGTACAAGTTCTCGTGGGCGCCGCGTGGTGTGGTATTGGCGGGCAAGAATCCCGCCAAGTTTCTCAAGGACGACACAGTGGTTGATGTCCCAGGGCCCGAGTTGTTCTCCTATCATTGGCCGTGTGAGATCGTGGGATTCGGCGAACTCGAAGTCTATCCCAACCGCGATTCGATGCCCTATGTCGAGACCTACGGCATTCCGACCGTGACATCAATGTTCCGAGGAACGCTGCGCTATCCGGGATGGTGCGAAACGATGAAGAAGGTCGTTGACCTGGGATTCCTTGACGAAACTGAACG
>JAGLYB010000129.1 GCA_023132545.1 Candidatus Bipolaricaulota bacterium | reverse complement strand
ACTCGAGGATTGGACATCGGCAGCGCGCGCTACATTCGCCAAACCCTTGTAGACATGCGCGAGAAGGGACGTGCCATTCTCCTCGTGTCTGCCGATCTTGACGAAGTGTTGGCGCACGCAGATCGAGTCGCCATCATGTACGAAGGGAGATTTATGGTCGTTTGTTCTCCAGATGAACTGACCCGAGAGAAAGTGGGAATGCTCATGGGCGGCGTGACCGCAGCAAAGGAGACCGCATGAGTGCGAAAGAAAGGCACCAACAATCTCGCTTGCTACGCGGCATTCATCGGACACTAACCGGCCTACATCCCGCTTTGGAGTCTCTCATTGCAGGATTGGTAGGACTGCTGGTGGGAGCAATTCTCATGTACATCTGGGGCTTCGATCCAATCAAGGCCTACTCTGCACTCATTCAGGGTGCCTATGGCGGTTCCTACGAATGGGCAAACACACTAGCGTGGGCGACGCCTCTCATCCTGACAGCATTGACGTTTTCTATCTGTCTGCGCGCAGGAATGTTCAACATTGGTGCTGAGGGACAGATGTACATGGGTGCTATCGCTGCCGTTTGCGTTGCCTATTTCACCCTGCCATCGGGACTCCACCAAATGGTCGGCCTTCTCTTTGCGGCTGTAGTAGGCGCGGCATGGAGTCTGATTCCTGCCGCATTGAAACTGATGCGTGGTGTCAGTGAAGTCATCTCGACCATCATGTTTAACTGGATCGCGAAGTGGCTGGCCCTTTTTTTTGTCATCCGTGTTCTCGTCGATCCGATGCGAGCCGAGAAGACCATATCCCTTCCGCCCTCAGCGCGGTTTTCCATACTGGTGCCTGGAACAAGCCTGTCCTATGCGCTTTTCGTCTCCATCGCCTTTGCCCTCGTCATCTATTTCCTGTTATGGCACACAACCACGGGATACGAGTTGCGCGCAGCCGGCCTGAATCCGACTGCCGCACGATACGGAGGAATCCGCAACAAGCGCACGATGTTCCTTAGCTTCATTCTCGGAGGCGTCGCTGCAGGATTGGCAGGTGCTACTATTGTGATGGGACTCCCGCCCACCTACGCAGTCTTCGGCGGAATGCCGCAGTTGATGAATCTGGGATTCAACGGCATGGCAGTGGCCATGGTTGGCCGCAATCACCCCATCGGCATCATGATCGCAGCCGTGTTCTTCGGAGGACTGAGTGCTGGAGCCAGCTGGATGCAGATTAAGGCCGGCGTTCCCCTAGAGATGGTCAACGTTGTGATGGGGGCCATCGTATTAGCGATGTCCATTCCCGAACTGATTCGGGTATTCCCAATGGCCGCAAACGCCAGTAAGAATCTGCTCCAAACCATAAGACGCGGGATACGAGGCGCAACAAAGGAGGAATCAGCATGAGCTTCAGTGATATTGTTAGTTTGCTGCGGATCTCCTTGCATGCAATGGTCCCACTTGCTCTGACTGCCATCGGTGAGATCGTTGGCGAGACAGCTGGACTGTTCAACATCGGCCTCGAAGGCATTCTGTTGATGAGCGCGTTCGCTGGTGCCCTTGGCGCTGAAGCCGGCGGCCCCTATGTTGGACTGCTCGTAGGTATGGGCGTTGGTGGCTTCATCTCGTTACTCTTCGCGGTCATCAATACGTACTGGCGAGGAACGCAGATGGTGACGGGCGTCGGCATCAACCTGTTCGCCCTGGGATTTGTGGCTTTCGGCCTGATTCAGCTGGGAGCTCCTGGCTTCCACATTATTCCTGCTAAGATCGTCGTCAACGGTACCGCTCGAGCCGCCCAGCTCGCCAAGATCAGAACACCCATCGGTATGTACAGCCCCGTGATCTTAGTCGCGCTAATCCTGCCGTTCGTCGTTCACTGGTTCATCAAGAGAACGCGGGCCGGACTGATGCTTAAGGCTGCCGGTGAAATGCCGGAGGCCGCTGATGTGTCGGGGATTAACATCAACCGCATTCGGTTGTTAGCCGCCGTATTCGGCGGTATGTTGGCTGGTTTGGCGGGTGCCTACATGAGCGTCGCCTGGTTAGGTTTAGTTACCAAGGACCTTTCTGCAGGGCGTGGATTCATTGCCCTGGCTTGCGTTGTGTTTAGTGGACTGAATCCGCTGCTGGCATTGTTGGCAGCATTCATCTTTGGCTTCTTCCAAGCATTGGCTGAATGGGTAAAGACGATGCCTTCCGCCAAGGCGATCCCGTATGAGTTCATATCGATGATCCCCTACATCGTTACGCTGCTTGTCGTATCCGGAGCTATTGGGCGTGTGCGATTCCCGAAATTCTTGGGCGTGCCATATAAGAGAGAATAACGGGGGAAATATGAGGAATGACGCGTTGACTCACAGGTCTTACAAACCTATGATAGCGTTATGAGGATTACAGTGGGAAGTGGAGTTGGAACGCTCCAAGTCTATTTCTCGAGGTTTCTGCTGCAACACCAGGAGGTGCACCATGCGTAGGTTTTTGGCTCTGACGTTGATTGCCATTATGGGACTCAGCGTCATCGGTTTTGCACAAGATCTAGGTACACGTGACAACCCGATTGTCTGGGTTTTCCCGCCATCCACAAGTCCAGGTGTCATCGAGACAATTGCCACGAATATCGCGGCTGACATCAGTGTGGCTACCGGCCTGTTCATCGAAGTCAGCGTCATGCCCGACTACGCCGCTTTGATCGAAGCATTCAAAGCCGCTGACGGAAATCTGTTGGGTGTTCCGACGACGGATCAGTATGCGCGCATTTCGGTGGAAACGAACTTTGAGACCACGCCACGCCTTGCGGCTTCGCGCTACGGTTTCAATTACTATTACTCCAGCATTTATGCTTGGCGTGATTCTGGAATCAACTCGATCGCCGATCTCAACGGTAAGACATGGATCTACAACGACGAAGGCTCCACGTCCGGTTACATTCTCCCGAATATGCTGTTCGAGCAGTTGGGATTCTCGTTCGCCGGTGTCGTGAAGACGGGTGGACACACCAACTCCATTACCGCACTCCTCGACAAGCAGGGAGATTTCTGCACGTCCTATGGCTCTCCGCCGGTCCCACCGTCTGGTTGGGAAGGTCCGAGCTGGGACTATGGTATGGACCCGGAGATGTGGCTGTTTGATCGCTACAACGGCAAACTCTATGGTGACGGCTTCTACGGATACTGCGTTGACGTCCGAGGCGCTGCTGCGAAGACAGATCTCTATGGCACGCTCGACTTCATCGTCCAGAACATCGCTGTTGTCGGAACCGTCGGCCCTGTGCCGAATGATTGCATCGCTTTCTGCCCAGACTTCCCGACGGACATCGCCGACATCCTCGTTGATGCGATTACCACCCATGTCCGCTCCGAGGAAGGCAAAGTCCTTTGGGGAGACCCTGAGTTCTATGAGTGGACTGATGTTTCTCCGATCGGTGACTCCTACTACGTGAATTACCGGTCGCTCATCGGCCTGCCAAACCCGGAATAGCATCCAAAGAACAAATACCGTTGCGGGGAGGCTTTAGTCTCCCCGCGACCTTACTCCTATGAGCCAGCCATATCTAAGATTTGAGAATTTGACAAAGATCTATGAACGAGGCCAGGTCGTTGCCCTGAAGAACGTCTCCTTTTCTGTGGAGAAGGGCGAATTTCTGGTCATCATCGGGTTGTCTGGGTCGGGGAAATCCACGTTGCTACGGTGCATCAACCGCCTTATCGAGCCTACTGCCGGACAGATCTTCGTTGATGGGGTTGACGTAACTGAGCTTTCCAGCGTTCGAATGCGGCGAGTTCGAAGAAAGATTGGGATGATTTTCCAGCATTTCAACCTCATTAATCGCTCAACCGTACTGACCAATACGCTCTCGGGCCGGCTTGGATACATGTCGGCTTGGCGATCCTTGTTGGGGTTGTTCACAAAAGAGGACAAGAAACTGGCCATCAAGAATTTGGCCCGTGTGGGACTGGAAGACAAGGCGTATGCACGAGCCGACGAACTATCAGGCGGTCAGCAGCAACGCGTGGGCATTGCCCGCGCCTTGATGCAAGATCCCGACCTGCTACTTACCGATGAGCCTGTTTCTGCGCTTGACCCCGCCACCTCTCACTCTGTCATGCAGTATTTGGAACAGATGAATCAAGAAGACGGAGTGACAGTATTGGCAAGCCTGCACTTCCTGTCTCTCGCCCGTCGCTATGGAACGCGGATCATCGCGTTGAAAGACGGCGAACTGATGTTTGATGGATCCCCTTCCGAAATCGATGAAGCGAGGTTCCAGGAAATCTACGGTGAGGACGCCGAGGAAGTCGAGGTTCGGTAGCCACTCATGAGTACCAAGAATTCGGGTAATCGTTCGCAGTCTGTTCCGTCAAGCTTCCGCAGTCTCTGGAAGCGTTCCTTGGGCTTCATGATGGATTGGGCCGTCGTGTACTACTTCCTTCATGCCTCCATGTATCTCTATCTCGTGTTTTGGGGAAGTCAAACCATTGCCGGATGGAACTACTACAAGAACGACGCGTATACTGCTTTCTTCAACCC
>JAGLYB010000128.1 GCA_023132545.1 Candidatus Bipolaricaulota bacterium | reverse complement strand
GTCAAGGCGGAGTGAGCAATAGCCTCACCGAGCAGCTTGCCCCAGCGGCTGGATCCTCGAACGGCGTTCTTCGCATTCAGCTGGAACGCAAACAGGTTGACGAGAACCGCTTGCACTGCACTGGGCGAAAGGATGATCGGACCCACGAAGGATTCGCCCTTCTCAGCGCCTAAGGATCCTAGGGCATCTTGACAGGCGCGAGTGGCGACGGGCACTACGTCGATGCCGGCGACAGAATGAGATGCGTCGAAATGGAAGGCCATATTGGATACCTTCTCGCCATCCTTGGCTGTCGCCAGTGCGTAGTATGTGAACAAGCTGCTGTTCTCCACTAGGTCAATCCCTCTGCTGTTAACAATGCAGCGCGTCTGTAGATTGACGGCGAACGTCCCTCCTCCAAGAATCAAGCGTGAGTCAATGGAGTCGGCCGTCTCGATCATCCGGATTGTTTGTTTCACGGCGTCGGATACGGAGAAGGATTCGGCCTGGGGATCGTATAGATCAGGCACTGACTCGAACGGCACAGATTCACAGAGTACGTTGTTCTCGTCTTTCGGCGAGGCCTTGGCCAGCTTAACGGCATCAGCGCACGTTGCTTCCAGCTCATCCAGCACATTGGTGCATGCAAATCCCACTTGCTGATTGACCAGCGCTCGGATTCCGACCATCGTTTCTTGCTGGCTGCTCGATGTCTGCAGGTCGTGTTTCTCGATATCTGCAGCAATAGCGTGCGATGTCTGGGCGAAAATCTCCACCTCATCGGCACCGTGACTCTTGGTGAGTTCCAGCGCTTCTCGACAGCGCTCGCGTAGTTGCGTTTCGTTGTTCACTGTCGGCCTCCGATCATGGCTTTGCATTGCAGATGAGGTCCACCTGCATCGACCTTGGCTGCCTGGGCTTTTCCGCAGGTGCCGGCTCCCAGGTCCCACAGGAAATCGCTGCCGACGGCATCGACGGAGTTGAGGACGTCGAAGGCGTTCCCGGAAATCGTTGCTCCTCGAACCAGCTCGCCGACCTTTCCATTCTGAATCCGCCGTGCTTCGCGGACGCCGAACATGAACTCGGCATTGGAATCCGCTTGTCCGCCAAATCCCAGTCCGCACATGTAGTAGCCGTCCTCAACACCGGCAATCAGCTCCTCGACCGGTGTTGTGCCAGGCTCTATGTAGGTATTGCGCATGCGGATGATGGGTGCGTCGCTGTATTCGAACGCACGTGCATTCCCAGTCGGCTCGACGCCGTAATGGGCGGCCGTTTCGCGATTATGCAGATACGAGCGAAGAACGCCGTTTTCGATGAGTGTCGTCTTGCGAGTGGCAACGCCTTCGTCGTCAACGGGCAGCGTGCCGGTAGCATGTGGAAGATGCTCGGACGCGCCGGAGTCGATCATCGTGATCAGCTCGGATGCAACCTTCTGATTCATCTTGTCAGCAGTAATCGCCCCGCCAAGGACAATGTCGGCTTCGACTGTATGGCCGATGGCTTCATGGCTCAGCACTCCCACCAAACCGGGATCCAATACCACTGTGGCCAACCCTCCCGGCGGGTGGGGAGCCGTCAGTTGTTCCACGGCCATTCGGACAGCGTAGTCGGCCATCTCTTCCGGAGGCATCAATCCCATCAGGTCGCTCCAGCCGCCAGAGACTCCGTTGGCTTTGTTCCC
>JAGLYB010000127.1 GCA_023132545.1 Candidatus Bipolaricaulota bacterium | reverse complement strand
TTACCCTACCAACAAGCTAATAGGACGCAGCCCCCTCCCCTTGTGGCGGCAAGACCGCCTTTGGAACGAAGTCATCAACTCCGCACAACATCGGGCATTAGCCATCCTTTCGAATGGTTATTCCTGTCAAGAGGGTAGGTTAGCTACGTGTTACTCACCAGTTCGCCGCTCCGTGACCGGTCTTCAGACCCCGAAGGGAAATCCGTCCGGTTCGATCGCACGACTTGCATGTGTTAAGCGCACCGCTAGCGTTCATCCTGAGCTGGGATCAAACTCTCTCAGTTTTAAAGTTTTTGATCCTTATAAATCGAAAATCGATGGGTTAAACATCGAATCAGGTGTTGCAAAGAACACAACTATCACGCTATCCACTTTTCAAAGACCAACAAGCAACGAGGAAGTATAGCTGGGGTATTCGGACCTGTCAAGTTACTACTTGAGAAGAGCCCGAACCCTGTTTCCATCTGACTTCTTCGTTGACTGATACTACCCAAAGCCCTATGCTGATGCAAGGCAATGGGAGGATATAAATCGTGCAGAAAATGATCGGCGTACTTGCAGGCAACGATTCGCCGGAGCGCAACGTGTCTTTGCTCTCCAGCAAGGGAGTATACGACGCCTTACAAAGGCGAGGGTATTCGGTTCGTTTGGTGAAAATCGACACACTCGACGACCTCGTTCCTGGTTTGAGAGGCGTTGATGTGGCATTCAATTGCCTGCATGGAGGGGCAGGCGAGGACGGCACCGTCCAAATGCTACTCGACGTAATGGGCATCCCAACCATCGGTTCCGGGCCGTTGGCCTGCGCGCGTGCCATGGACAAGGTTCAAGCTAAGGCTATCTTCCGATCCAAGGATATCCCTACTCCAGCAGGCGTTAGCGTTGACGCAGAAACGCTCAAGGACAAACTTCGCGAAGCCGTCGATACGTTTTCCTTCCCGATAATCTTGAAGCCGGTGAATGGAGGTTCAACGATTTCCGTTCATCGAGCAGAAAATGAAGCGGGCCTGTTGCCGGCGGCAAAAGCCATCCTGGCTGACTTCGACACCGTACTGATTGAGCCGTTCATCTCTGGGCGAGAGTTAACTGTCGGCATCCTATTGATCGAGGGCGAAGAAATCCCTCTTCCTGTCATTGAGATTCTCTTTCCCGGTGACCTATTCGATTACAAAGCCAAGTACACGGACGGGCAAGCCGAATTCTTGGCACCGGCCCCTCTATCCTTGGAAATGGCGAAACAAGTCCAGGACACCGCCCTTCGTGCTCATCAGGCCTTGGACTGCTACGGATTCTCGCGCGTAGATTTTCGGCTGGGAGACGATGGCATTCCTTATGTATTGGAAGTCAACACATTGCCGGGCATGACGCCTCTGTCCGATCTTCCTCGGGCGGCGGCCGTTAGCGGTATTGAATACGACGATTTGGTCGAGATCATGTTATCCACTACAGAGAAAGCGAGCAATTGACAGCACCCCTCTCGACTCTAACTTGGCAAGCCTTTGAATCGTTGAAGTCGCAGTCGTGAATGATGGACAATACGCGCGAGATCGAAGGCTCGGAGGTCGGCCAATCGAGCGGAGACCTTCTCTACAGCCACGGAGGTGTGGTTTGCGATCATGCGTAGCGTATCAGAACGAACAAAAGCCCTGAAAGGTTCACCCATTCGGCGACTCGTGCCCCTTGCCGTTGCCGCTAGGAAGCGCGGCATCCATGTCTATCATCTCAACATCGGACAGCCGGACATCCCGACACCGGAGTCGTTCATGCAAGGTGTGCGCCAAGCGGAGATAGACGTTCTCTGTTATGCGCCGGCTTCAGGAATTCCCGAGACGATTCAAGCTCTGCTGAAGTTCTACGCCGACATGGGAGTGGAGATAACCGAGAATGAACTTCGTGTCACCATCGGAGGGTCCGAAGCATTCGCATTCGCACTACAAACGACATGCAATCCCGGCGATGAAGTGTTGATCCCCGAGCCGTTCTATCCCAACTACTCCGGCCATGCCCTCATGAACGGCATCAAAGTCGTTCCGATCACAACCCGTATCGAAGACGGATTCCATCTCCCCCCAATGGAGGAGATCGAGAAGCTGATCACGCCCAAGACGGCGGCCATCCTGTTCTCGACGCCAGGCAACCCAACCGGCGTTGCTTATACAAGGGAAGAGATGCAAGCAGTTGGCACACTGGCCAAGAAGCACAATCTATTCGTGATTTCCGACGAGCCGTACCGTGAGCTGATGTACGAAGGTCACGCAACCAGCGTTCTTGAGATTCCCGGATTGGAAGAGCATGCCATTCTCGTTGATTCGATCTCCAAACGCCTGTCGGCGTGTGGAGCACGCATCGGTTGCGTTGTCAGTCGCAATCAAGACGTGATGACGGCAATCAACAAACTCTGTATGATCCGTCTCTCCGCCCCGACGTTTGCTCAGCTGGGCTTGGCGAACTTCCTCAACGATCCCAATTACAAGCACGACATCGAAAACATCAGGCAGAAATTCCATTCACGCCGGGACACGCTATTTGAAGCACTCCAGACAATCCCAGGCGCCGTGTGCCGCAAGCCCGAAGGCGCCTTCTACATCTTCGTGAAGCTGCCGCAGGTCGACGACTCCGAGGAGTTCGTCAAGTTCATGCTCAACGAATTCAACCTCGACGGCGAAACAACTATGGTCGCACCTGGAGCCGGCTTCTATGCCAGCCCTGGCGTTGGGCACAATGAAATTCGGATCGCCTATGTGCTCGAAGAAGCCAAGCTTGTTCGCGCCGTGGAGGTTCTCAAGGCAGGCCTTGAAGCCTATTCAACACTGCGCGAAGAGGTCGCTGCAACAGCAGGATGAAAGAGCGACTGGACAAGGTCATCAAGCAGAGACGTTTAATCCGCAGCCGATCGCGAGCGCAGCGGATGATCGCCGCGGGACGTGTCAAGGTTGATGGCCGCATCCTTACACGTCCCGGCCATCCCATCGATTCCGAAGCCGAGATTGAGATCCTGTCGTTTGAGAAATACGTCAGCCAGGGCGGAGACAAGTTGGATGCCGCTCTGGAGGGTTTCCGAATCGATCCTAAGGGCTTGATCTGCCTTGACGTCGGCGCATCGACGGGTGGATTCACCGATTGCCTATTGCAGTATGGCGCCGCCAAGATCTACGCCATCGACGTCGGCCACGATCAGCTACATCCACGCCTTCGGCGGCATCCGAAGGTCGTCGTTCGCGAAGGACTGAACGCCCGCTATCTTGAAGCCCAGGACATTGGCGAGCCAATTGACCTTGCCACCATCGATGTCAGTTTCATCTCGCTCAAACTCATCCTTCCGCCACTGGTTGAGATCCTTGCGCCCAAGGGCAAGATCATCGCATTGGTGAAGCCTCAATTTGAAGTCGGCAGGGACAAGCTGCCGGATGATGGCGTCGTCAAGAAGGAAGAGCTTCGCCAAGCCGTGCTTTCAGACATTCAGGCATTCATCGAAGCCGAAACACCGTGGCACGTGCAAGCGGAAATGAAGTCCCCCATTCAGGGCGAGAAGGGCAACACAGAGTACTTGCTTCTCCTCGGTTGGAGAAGCTAACTACCCAGTAGAACGCAGCTTTCCTGCGTTCTACCAAGCCTCTCGTGACACAGCACGAGAGGCCGAATACCTACTGCACCTAAGGTAGACAGCCAATCCGCCCAGAGAAAGCACGGTCAAGTGCTTTCTCCAAGCAACTCGTCGCAGTTTGACGAGTTGCCGTTCTCACAAGCAACTCGCAGCACCATCGCGAGTTGCCACTTGACGCATCGCCCTAATGACGGTTCAATATGCGAAGCTAATCGGACGTGACAAATGAAGGATAAGACACCAAGCAGCGGTACGGTTGGAGGACTCGCAAAGCCTACCAGGGAGAAGCGATTTCAACAGCTCTTCGGAAGCATGACTGATGCCGCGTATCTGGTCATGTCAAGCTCAGGACATATCCTCGCTTGCAACGAAGCCGCCGTGCGGCAAACCGGGTACTCCAAGGACGAACTGATCGGGAAAGACATTGGAGAGGACCTTGAGATTCAAGATCCGGATATCAGCGTTACTGCAGTGACCAAAAGAATCTTAGCGCAGGAGAGCGTGCGCTTCATCGATCGAAAACGGCGGAAGAACGGCACACTCTACTGGGATGAGGTCGTTCTCATCCCATTCCGAAGCAAGGCGGAGCCAGTCCACGTCTCCCTCAACCGAGACATCACCGACCGGATCCAGAAAGAGGCAGACCTTCGCGAGAGCGAGATACGCTATCGCAGCATTTTTGAATCGACCACCGATGCGGTCCTCGTCTTCGACCGAGAGGGCGTCATCGTAGAAGCGAACCCCAACGCCTATCGAATGTACGAATATGAGCCCGGAGAACTGATCGGTTTGCCTGCAAACGAAGTCATTCACCCCGACTACTTCCACGGATTCTCCAATTTCCGAACAGCGATCGATGATTCGGGACACTTCCTCTCCCGGTCAGTCAACCTCCGCAAGGACGGGACGCCATTTGACATCGAGGTCCATGGAGGGCGATTTTCGTTTCAAGGAAGTCCCCATCTGTTAGCTATCGTCAGAGACATCCGAGGCCAAGTGAAGGCTGAGCGAAGTCTGGCAGCAGACCGTCTCAAGATCGAGCGCCTGCACGAAGCTGCAAGCCGTTTGGCTGAATCGGAGGCAGAGGAGGATGTCTATCGCCTGGCCGTGGACTCGGCCCAGGAGATCCTAGAGTTCAGTCTCTGCTCCCTGGATATTGCCGAGGAGGGCAGGCTCGTCGTCAAGGCAATGTCCGAGGGATTGCCGCCTGAGGCATCAACGGGGAGCGATCTGAGCGAAGAGAGCGTGGCATCGACAACCTACCGTACCGGGCAAACCATCGTCTTTGGCTCCCTCGACGAGGTGCCCGAGGCCAGACCAACCCAGACAGATCTCAAGTCCGGAATCAGCGCCCCAGTCGGCTCATTCGGCGTCTTCCAGGTTGCATCAAGGGAGACCGATGCCTTCTCAGAGCAAGATGTGCGCCTTCTCGAACTCCTTCTCCGGCACACAGCTCAGGCTATCGAGAGAATTCGTCTCCAGAGTGAACTCGTGCGACAGGCAAATCACGACCCTCTCACCGGTGTGTACAATCGTCGCTACTTCAACCAGGTCATCGAGCAGGAACTTGCGCGCTCCAAACGCCACGAACGCACGATCGGATTTCTGATGATCGATGTCAACCGATTCAAGGAAATCAACGACCGCTTCGGCCATCAGACGGGAGATAAAATATTAAGGGACGTCGCGAACCTGTTGAAAGATGCGGTCCGCGAAAGCGATCTTGTCGTTCGATACGGCGGAGATGAGTTCCTCATCGTTCTCATGGAAGCTGCGGGAGAGTGTGAGATGGTCAAGGATCGCATCCTGGCCGCCGTCGCCAAGCGCAATGAAACGAACAAACTCATCCCGTTTCCCGTCACGCTCTCTATTGGCGGCGCGCAATGGGATCCGCTGGATAATCTGTCCATTGAGACCGTGCTTGCCGAGGCCGATCGGAGAATGTACGCAGTGAAACAGCAACTGAACGGGAAGTAGCTGGCCAACGCTCGTCCTGGATCTTGTCTACAGGAAAGCACATCAAATGAAGCAGTACAGCTGGAATACCTCGCCGCCCTTCATCATCTATAATAAATCGGAGCACTGGCTTAGGGAAAGGGGTGCGAACATGGGACGAGAAGAAAAACGGTTACGCGAACGCACGGTTAAGCAGTTGACGAAACGTCTGCAACGCGAGCCAACCGAGGAAGAGATTGACAAGGAGATCGAGAACTTCCGCAAGGCACAGGGCCTTGCCCCGGGCCGGGACAGAAAGGTCTGATAGCTTCGCCATCTCAAGACATGCGAAGCCGCTAGTCTGACATCGCCTTGAGTAACTCTGCCATCTGCACGCCACGTTCGTGCACTATTGGTTCTCCGTGTCCCATGCAAAGCGCTTTGACCGTCACTTGAGCAAGCTTCTGAGCTGATCTTGGCACCTCGTCCGGATCGACACTGAATGCCTGTGGCGCGTAGCGCAGACCGCCGCGCCCAGTCAGTGGATGCCCGTTGAACAGCAAGTCGCCACAGAACAGAATGCCTCCCTCTTCCTGAAGCAAGCACAGACTCCCCGGGGTGTGTCCGGGTGTATGAATCACCCTCAGGCCATCCAGCACATCCAATCTCTCTCCATCCTCCAGCTGTCGCGTAACCTTAGTTCCCTTATTCCCTCCGGGGAAGCAATCGCCCAGCCAAGTCATGGTTCGCTGCAATTTCGTGCGTGTCGGCAGTTTGTTCGTTCCTTCGATGAAGGGTGCCTCCAGTTGGTGAGCCATCACGTCAGAGTCAAAGCGTTGGACCAATCCTGCGAGTCCTCCGATATGGTCGGCATGGGCATGCGTCACCACAATTGACTGCAGTTCTGACGGATCGAGGCCCGCTTTCTCAATCTGGACCACGATTCGCCGGGCATCACCAGCCAGTCCTGTGTCCACCAGCGTCAACCCTGCCTCCGAGACCAGCAGATACACATTGCAGCCACGCAACTCTTCGAACAGATACACGCCCTGTGCGATCTTCCTCATTGCCTCACCCCATCCTTACATGCTTGACGACCCGCGTCACGAACCGTTCGATATGGCCCGCGCTCTTGGGTTCAGCTATTTCACGTTTCTAGTCTATCCGAAACCAACCTTAGGTCCGGCAGTTTGAGCAAGAGAACTGGAGACCAACCGTTGCCTGCCCATTGCATGCGACCCGCTCTTGCCCGACGATTCAAGAATACAGTCCGCGTTCCCGTCGCCTGGTGCATGATCGGAAAGGATCCATGACGAACGTCGAGCAAGCCGTCCCATTGCGTAGAGAAGACCACGGAGAGGCAAGCGCCGTGGGCTTCATCGTTCACCCGACGTGGTGTGTTCACGCCGGCGTACCGGAGATCCACCTCTATGGTCGGCTCCACTCAGGGGAGACATTCCTGGTCATCGACACGCGCACGCAACCGGGCTTCCATCTGCGGGCCAGCGAAGCCGCGAGCGGACGCAGAATCGCGGGAGACCTCGGCGGCAAGCTCGCTCCAACAAACCGCCGCACAATGGACGGAGAAGAAACGGTGTCCGTCACTGTAAGCCTACCTGGAAAGCTCGGTCCGCTACGTCACGCACTTGCAGAGGCCGGCATTCGCACGTACGAGGCCGATGTACCCTTCGCCTGGGCGTACTTGATCGATCGCCATCTCCGCGGTGCCGTAGAGATCAGTGGGCCATGGCAAAAGGGAAGAACTGTCGACCGGGTTTACCAAAACCCAGACTTGGTTCCGTGTGATGCGGAACCGCAGCTTGTTGTGGCCTCTCTCGCACTCGATCTCGATCCACAAACCGGGGCTGTTCGAGCCGCCGCACTCGCAGGGTCCGGGCCAGGGACCTCGCAGAACGTAGACTTCAGCTTCACCCTGGCGAGTCATGAATCGACAGCGTCCGCTAAGACCCTGCCGAATGAACGCCACCTACTGCAGGCCCTTCGCCAAGCTCTTTGCACACTCAATCCGGATCTGGTCACCGGCTGGGATGTCATCTCCGAGATCATCGTTCCGCTGAAGGAGCGGTTCACAGCCTGTGGAATCCCGTTCAACCTCGGGAGGTCCAACCGCCTGTCACGGGTCGTTCTCCCAGCCGCGCAACGGCGACGGCGCGGCTCGCAAGCGATCATCGAAGGACGCCAGATCCTCGATGCACGCGGCATTGCACGCTCCGGGCAACGTCGATTCGACGATTTGGAGCTGGCCACGGTTTCCCACGATGTCCTCGATCGCGTTCCACATTCGGCTGGCGAACGAGCGCGCGCCGTGCTCGACATCCTCGAGGCCGACAATCTGATTCGTCTCACCATACGCAGAAGCTTGCTAATCGGCATCCCGTTGCAACGCGCCTGGACCTCGGTACAGGCGTTCGACTTTCTCTATCTGAGCGAGCTGCATGCACGTGGCATGGTCGCCCCGACCCGCGATGTCGATCGTCTCGGCGGCGCCTCGGCACCCGGCGGGCTCATCCTCTCACCGCGTGCTGGTTCAGCCGGCAATGTCCTCGTCTTCGACTTCAAGAGCCTCTACCCGTCAATGATCCGAACCTTCAACATCGACCCGGCCACGCAGATCGCAGATCCTGCCGACGGGCAGGATGTGATCCTCGCGCCTAATGGCGCCGCCTTCGCTCGTACACCCGGCATCCTGCCTAAGATTCTTGACCGATTCTTCGAGAGCCGCGACCGGGCCAAGGCGCGCGGTGACGACGTCGCCTCGTACGCCTACAAGATCATCATGAACTCGTTCTACGGGGTGCTTGGAACGTCGGGTTGCCGCTTCGGCTCCCAGAGCATCTCGGGAGCCATCACGTCGTTCGGCCAACACATCCTCCGTTGGACGCGTGATTTGCTCCAAGATGAGGGTCTGTCCGTCATTTATGGAGATACCGACTCTCTCTTCGTCGATGCCGGACTTCCCGCCGACATCCCGCCTGCGGAGGCCGCCGAGTATGGCCAGGCAATCGCCGTCCGTGTCAACAAGCAGCTGGCTGAGTATCTCGCCTCGACTTATGGTGTGGAATCTCGTCTTGAGCTGGAGATGGAGAAGGTCTACACACGCTTCTTCCTCCCTACGGTTCGAGGCGAGGAACGCGGCCGCGCCAAGGGCTACGCCGGGCTGATTGTCAGCCCGGACGGTGACCGTGTCGAAGTCGTCGGTATGGAGGCCGTACGCCGTGATTGGACAGCGCTTGCCCGGTGCTTCCAGCGCGAGTTGCTCGATCTCGCCTTTCACGATGCTTCAGCCGAAGCAGTCGAAGCCCATGTTGTAGATACGCTCCGCCAACTTCGCGCAGGGAAACTTGATAAGGATCTCGTCTACCAGAAGTCCCTGCGTAAACCGATCGCCGAATACACCAAGATCCAACCACCGCATGTACAGGCTGCTGCTCTGCTTCCCGAAGAGAAAACGCCTGGCGATGTCATCCGCTACATCATCACCCTGCGCGGACCCCAGCCAGTCAGCCACGTCAATGCCGAGATCGACTATACGCACATCATTCAGAAACAACTCCAACCCATAGCCCGTTCACTTGCACCACTCCTCAATCTCCCCAAACACCTGTTTGGCAACGGGCAGATCGAGCTATTTTGAAGACGTTCCCTGGCTTGGCTTCAGGATCTAGATCGCTTTTGGGCCGGTGAAGTCACGCTGAATCTGCTGATGGGCAAAGGCAAGGAGGTCTTTCACATCGGTTCGCATAGTCTCCCGATCCTCGTCAGTCGACTTGCCTGCATACGATCGATTCGCAAGCTCGATCAGCTGGTGCCACTGAGGAAACTCCGTTGCCGCCCACACACCGGCCGCAGCTTTCGAGGTAACAACATCGCCCGTTCGATAGCTGTACATCAGCCGGCAGAGGTTGAGGATGCAGTAATCGGGGTATCGGTCGAGGTGCTTTTCGACATAAGCCAACTCGCCTGCCAGTGCCTCCTCGATCTCAGGCCAAGTCGGCACGGGGAAGATCGTGCTTGGATCTGGACCGTAAAGCACAACGCATCGTCCAGCCAGCATGTGTGCCCGATGAAGCGCCCACGACTTATCGACAATGTCGGTTTGCAGTTGATGCGTTGGAAGTCCTGACTGCCTCGCTTGTTCAAGAAGGAGATAGTAGGAGTCAAGCTCAGCTCCGAGTGGTGGAAACTGGATTGCCAGAGTCTCGTGCAGCGCCAAGACAGCCGCCCTCTCCGAGTCAGCGAACGAGTCCTCAAGAATGGCATGAAAGTCGACATCGCCTGTAGCCACTGTCTCAGGAAACACTGACGCGCCATAGACGTACAGGCCATGAAGCTTGCAGCCAAGGGCCAGTCTCAGTCCTTCTGTATAGGCTCGGCACAGATCCGCAATGTTTTCGGGCAATTGCATGTTCAAGGCCCCCTCTGCCAACGTTCTAGTTTGCTTCACATTGCCAGCAGTTCCTGCGCACTGCAAGTTCTGCTGGTATGACACTAGCTCTGCATCTCTGCGCCGCTGCGTCTCCGCGGGAGAATGCTGTTCCCTGTTGATTCATCGCAAGAGAATAATGTGGCAGAACTCACCAACTCAAGAGAGTGCAGATCTCGGCCCCAGAGAATGCAGCTGTATCGGAGCATTCTCTCAAGCTACTTGTGGAATCATCACGAGTAGCCATTCTCATCAAGCAACTCGCTCTCTGCGCGAGTTGCCGGCTTCTGAGCAAGAACAAGGGTATGTCCGCTGTCTCCTTCAGGAACAAAGCGCGTCCAATGGATGTGAAGGCC
>JAGLYB010000126.1 GCA_023132545.1 Candidatus Bipolaricaulota bacterium | reverse complement strand
AACCGATATTCCCGCCGATGCTCCACGTACCAGCTATCCCGCTTTGGGAGAAGTCGAGTGTTCCAGACAAGATCCGGCTTCCTGCAAACGTGAATGTAACCTGACTTCCCGTGAGTGACGCAGACATGATCGCAAACGACACCCCGCCGAAGTTACCCGTACCACCAATACCACCTGTGGCGGAATGCTGGACAAACAGGGTCAGCGCCAGAGGGAATCCGTTGTCATCCAATGTGCCGACCCACACGCCGGGGTAATCGAGCCAACAGCCAGCATCTCATGCCGTGCGTTGGTTAGCGTGTAGGGGAATACTGCCCACGTCTTAGCTCTTACGGTGGATGGATTCGGGCTCATAGCAGGTGTCGCCAATTTCGGACACGATCTCCTGCATGCGTGCCTGAACATCAGAAACAGCGCTGTTGTAAATGGCTGGGCCGATTTCCTTGAGGATAAAATTGAGCACCAAGGATGCCTTCAAGTCCCCGATGCCCTGATCCAATTCTTCAATGAAGTACTGCTTGATGGAGGCGATCAATTGCTTGCGGGTGTCGATTGAGAATTCTATGGCCATGGACAAGCGCCTCCTCAAATCCTGTTGGACGAAGCTTAGCGATGTTGCGAGGGCGCCCCCAATCCTGGAATGCGGACGCGCTTCTCAAGCAACCGAAGAAGCGTGGAGACAATGAACACGAGCACCAGATAATACAGCGCAGCCACAAGAAAAATCTCGAAGGAACGGCTATCGCGTGCAGCCAAGCGTTTTGCCTTGCCCATCAGATCGAGCAGTGTGACCGTGAAGACAATCGACGAGTACTTCAACATAAGAATGAATTCATTAGACCACGCAGGAAGGACCAGTCGGAATGCTTGGGGGAGAATCGCGTAGCGGATGGCTTGGGGCAGACTCATCCCTAAAGAACGGGCCGCCAGCATTTGGCCTCCACGAACTGCTTGGATGGCACCGCGGAAATACTCGGCTTGATACGCGGCTGTGTTCAACCCCAACGCCAAGATGCCGCTCTGCAGTGCCGTAAGCGTGATGCCCAGATTTGGGAATCCGTTGTAGACAATGAACAACTGGACGAGAAGCGGCGTCCCGCGGAAGAATTGAATGTACACAATGCAGATGCCCCTCAGGATGCGATGTCCATAGACGCGTCCAAGGGCAAGCAACACGCCGAGGACAATACCAATGGCAATGCACGAAAACGTGATCTGCAGCGTGAGGGGCAACCCCTCAGCCAGTTTCGGGAACCACTCCCATTCGAATGACATCAACCAGTCTCCCCATACAGTTCACTGATCTTGTTAAGAAATTCGCCGGTGCGCTGGTGTTTCGCATTGGTAAACATTTGCGTCGGAGTTCCTTGCTCAACGATGACGCCGTTCTCCATGAAGATGATTTCATCGGCAACTGCTCGCGCGAATCCCATCTCGTGCGTTACCACAAGCATGGTCATGCCTTCTTTGGCGAGGCTGACCATGACTTCGAGCACTTCACCAATCAGCTCAGGATCAAGCGCCGATGTCGGCTCATCAAACAGAATGAGCTTGGGGAACATGGCCAACGCTCGCGCGATTGACACACGTTGCTGCTGTCCACCGGAGAGTTCTGCAGGATAGGCATCCGCCTTGTCCGCCAATCCCACGCGATCCAGCTCCTCCCTGGCCAAACGCGTCGCATCGTCTTTCTTCATTCTCTTCACCTTCATCGGTCCGATGCGAACATTGCCCAATGCGGTTAGGTGAGCAAAGAGATTGAAGCTCTGGAACACAAATCCGATCTGTGCGCGGATCTTGTTGATGTTCGTTCGTGTATGCGTGATCTCTTCTTCCTCAAGCCATACGCGTCCTTGATCCGCCGGTGTCAGGCGATTGATGCATCGCAGCAACGTACTCTTGCCCGTACCCGAAGGGCCGATGATTACCTTGGTTTCACCCTTCATCATCCCGAACGAGACACCGCAAAGCACTTCTTCCTTTCCGTATCGCTTGTGGATATCTTCAACCCGTAGCAGCATGCTATTTCTCCGTTTTCCGCCAGAATCGCCTAAACCCAAAGGCGCCAAGCCCAGATGATCCAAGCGACATCTGCCGTACCTTCTCGTGCCCCGGAACCTCGAGCCCCGGTATTCTGAATCGCCGTTCCGCCAGCCCCATGGCTGCATTCCCCAGCAGCGTCAGGATCATGAAGATGAAGGCGACGAACACCAGAACCGTCATCGCCAATGTCATATCCGTGTCGTAGACAATGCGAGCAGTTCGAAGCACCTCGTTGAAACTCGCGGCATAGGCGAGTGTCGTATCTTTGATGACAGAAGAAAATTCGTTTGTCCAGCCGGGAATCGATAGTCGAAAAGCCTGCGGCAGAATGATGGTGAAGATCGCACGAATCTGGCTCATGCCCATGGATCGTGCCGCCATCATCTGCCCCGTAGGAATGGATTGAATGGCTCCGCGGAAGATCTGCGATTGATACGCCGAGGATCGGAAGCCAAGCGCGAACATCGCAGCAATGAACCCTGTAATATCCATCCCGAATTTCGAGGGTCCGAAGTAGAACAAGAAGATAAGCACGAGGGCCGGGATGCTGCGAAAGATCCACTCATAGATCCGCGCGATCGTGCCCAACACCTTGCCCCCATAGACCTGCAACAACGCGACAAGCGTGCCAAAGATGTACCCCACCGCAATCAGCCCAATCAGCAATTTAATGTTGATGAGTGTTGCACGGAGCAAGCTGGGAATGAACGGTCCAAGCCGTGCGATTTGCTGAATGAGAGCCTCCGTCTTGAAAGAAGCGACTGGGAGCCGCTGTGGGTTCCCAGTCGCTTAACTGTCTACTAGGCTAGAGACCTAGTTCCGCCTTCATGCACGTGATGAAACCATCGAGATCTCCATTGAGAATGTTGCCCTTGCAGGCTTCCCACGCCGCCGTGATGTTCGCTGGATCGGGCTCGAAGTAGATCTGCAGGAGAGATTCAATCACGCTTCCTTCAGCAATGACCAACTCCTGTAAGCCGCCTGCAGCATCGACAACCGTCAGCCCTAACGTCGCCAGCGCAGCATTGATCCGCGGGAGCAATCCATCTGGATCACCGTCAGCCACAAGGAAGCCGAAATACTCATATGTATTGATGACTCCGGCAACCGTCAGCAGATCTGGATAAGCGGCAATGGATGCCTTCGACGCAGGCTCATCCTGAATAACAGCGTCGATACGTCCATTGACAAGGTCTAGGATTGCCGCAGGATACGTTTCGTATCCATTGATCGTGACACCAAACCCTGCCAGATTGTCTTCGCCCCACCATAGACCGGTTGTCGAATTCTGAGCACCGACAGCCTTGTTCGCGCCTTCACCAGCGAGTGCGCTGATGATGTTCAGACCCGAATCCTTGCGGATAACAACTGCCTGATTCGACAGGAAATACGGCTCTGAGAAGTCGATAGTCTGTTCGCGCTCCGCTGTGATAGTGAAACCCGAGGCACCGATATCAACTCGCCCTGCTCTTACTTCCTCGATAATCGCATCGAACGCGACGTTCCGGATTTCAATCTCAAAGCCCGCCGTAATCGCGATGGCTCGCATGAGATCGAGATCGAATCCAAAGAACTCGCCGTCTGCTGTGATCATCTCAAATGGTTTCCACGGAATATCCGATCCCACAATGTACGTTTCAGCCACAACTGAGAACGCGAATATCCCAACAAGAAGAGCTACCAATAGTGCTTTTTTCATTCTTGCACCTCCCTATCAAGAGGAACGTAGCACGAATCATTCGGGAATGTCAAATAGATGGACGGAGTCTAAGGATTAGCAATACTGAGCCTTGGATTCTAGAAGGCCTATAAGTACAGCCTTGCGGGTACCACGAGAGGAAATTCGAGAGTTAAGCGAGGTCCTTCAAGTCGTCGTCGGGCTTCGCCGCCAATCATTTCGAAGAATGTTTTCAGTACTTCGCATCTGCAATCTGAACGAGATACATGCGCAGGAACACTTATGCTTGGCAGTACAAATACCACCTCTACTGCTTTCGAATGAGCCATTCTTGATGAAGAAACCGGCACGTGCATCCTTGTGTTGCCTGTTCATAGGAGAAGGCGCCATGACCATCGAAGACGTTCTGAAATCGGTTGGCCGTTACCCTTGACCTTCATGGTCAGGAGTGTCCGATTTCATAGCTCTGCCTACGGGAGGTCTGAAGTGTCAACCCATTGCGGAACTGGACGACCTAGGGTAGATGGTAGTCCCAAGCGCAGAACCTGTCCCCCCTGAGGATAGAGTGAGTGATGTCGCAACGAGTGAATTCAATCCCGAGAATCGGCTCCCAGAATTGCTTCGCCCAACCGGCGGCTCGATAGCAGAAGATGGAGTCGACGTTCGGGTCTTTGGCTTCACGAATCAACGAGCAGAAACAGTAAGCCCGGCGGAGATCCTCGGGCATCTCTGCCTTGTCGTAGGCTTCGCGTTTGTATGCCACTTTGGATAGATGGAGAACCTTGTCGTCGCAATAGGGCGGATCGATCCATCCACCTGTAGGCGTCGTTTCCAAGTCCTTGTTCTGG